>NC_008531.1:1805000-2038396 GCF_000014445.1 Leuconostoc mesenteroides subsp. mesenteroides ATCC 8293
CTCACCTTCATCCTGACCATGGGTAGGTCACTTGGTTTCGGGTCTACAGCATCGTACTATTCGCGCTATTCACACTCGCTTTCGCTGCGGCTCCGGTCTTTCCACCTTAACCTCGCACGATACCGTAACTCGCCGGTTCATTCTACAAAAGGCACGCCATCACCCATTAACGGGCTCTGACTTCTTGTAGGCGTCGTGGTTTCAGGAACTATTTCACTCCCCTTCCGGGGTGCTTTTCACCTTTCCCTCACGGTACTGGTTCACTATCGGTCACTAGGGAGTATTTAGCCTTACGGGATGGTCCCCGCAGATTCCGACCGGATTTCACGTGTCCGGCCGTACTCAGGATCCTGAAAAGAGTGTGCTTCATTTCGCTTACGGGGCTATCACCCTCTATAGCCAAGTTTCCCAACTTGTTCTGCTATAAAACACTTTTGTAACTCTTATATATCAGTCCTACAACCCCAACATGCAAGCACGTTGGTTTGGGCTCTTCCCCGTTCGCTCGCCGCTACTTAGGGAATCGATTTTTCTTTCTGCTCCTGCTGCTAATGAGATGTTTCAGTTCACAGCGTATTCCGTCAAATATCCTATGTATTCAGATACAGACAACTCTTACGAGTTGGGTTTCCCCATTCGGAAATCTTTGGGTCATAGCGTACTTACCGCTCACCAAAGCTTATCGTAGTTAGTCACGTCCTTCATCGGCTCCTAGTGCCAAGGCATTCACCACGCGCCCTTATTAACTTAACCTATACAACCGAAGTTGTGGTTTAAGTTTATGAGTTGGTCATTTTTCAGACCTGCGATTAAACCGTTCTTTTTAAAGAACTTTTTGTGTTGTTTCTCGGTTCATTTTAGTGCAATCTTACGATTGCTTTTAAAAGAATTTGTTACTATTCAGTTTTCAATGTACAACATGCTAGCCTTTCGACTAGCTATGGAGAATAGCGGGATCGAACCGCTGACCCCCTGCTTGCAAAGCAGGTGCTCTCCCAGCTGAGCTAATTCCCCATAGGATCACTTTGAGACCATGATACCTATTAAAGTATCACACTCAAAACTAAACAAAACTTTGAAACAAACAAATTGACACTTAAGTCCCTGTCGCTTTCCGATTATCCTTAGAAAGGAGGTGATCCAGCCGCAGGTTCTCCTACGGCTACCTTGTTACGACTTCACCCCAGTCATCTGTCCTGCCTTAGACGGCTCCTTCCTAAAAGGTTAGGCCACCGGCTTTGGGCATTACAAACTCCCATGGTGTGACGGGCGGTGTGTACAAGACCCGGGAACGTATTCACCGCGGCGTGCTGATCCGCGATTACTAGCGATTCCGACTTCATGTAGTCGAGTTGCAGACTACAATCCGAACTGAGACGTACTTTAAGAGATTAGCTCACCCTCGCGGGTTGGCAACTCGTTGTATACGCCATTGTAGCACGTGTGTAGCCCAGGTCATAAGGGGCATGATGATCTGACGTCGTCCCCGCCTTCCTCCGGTTTGTCACCGGCAGTCTCGCTAGAGTGCCCATCTGAATGCTGGCAACTAACAATAAGGGTTGCGCTCGTTGCGGGACTTAACCCAACATCTCACGACACGAGCTGACGACGACCATGCACCACCTGTCACTTTGTCTCCGAAGAGAACACTTCTATCTCTAAAAGCTTCAAAGGATGTCAAGACCTGGTAAGGTTCTTCGCGTTGCTTCGAATTAAACCACATGCTCCACCGCTTGTGCGGGTCCCCGTCAATTCCTTTGAGTTTCAACCTTGCGGTCGTACTCCCCAGGCGGAACACTTAATGCGTTAGCTTCGGCACTAAGAGGCGGAAACCTCCTAACACCTAGTGTTCATCGTTTACGGTGTGGACTACCAGGGTATCTAATCCTGTTTGCTACCCACACTTTCGAGCCTCAACGTCAGTTGCAGTCCAGTAAGCCGCCTTCGCCACTGGTGTTCTTCCATATATCTACGCATTCCACCGCTACACATGGAGTTCCACTTACCTCTACTGCACTCAAGTTAACCAGTTTCCAATGCCATTCCGGAGTTGAGCTCCGGGCTTTCACATCAGACTTAATAAACCGTCTGCGCTCGCTTTACGCCCAATAAATCCGGATAACGCTCGGGACATACGTATTACCGCGGCTGCTGGCACGTATTTAGCCGTCCCTTTCTGGTATGGTACCGTCAAACTAAAATCATTTCCTATTCTAGCTGTTCTTCCCATACAACAGTGCTTTACGACCCGAAAGCCTTCATCACACACGCGGCGTTGCTCCATCAGGCTTTCGCCCATTGTGGAAGATTCCCTACTGCAGCCTCCCGTAGGAGTTTGGGCCGTGTCTCAGTCCCAATGTGGCCGATCAGTCTCTCAACTCGGCTATGCATCATTGTCTTGGTAGGCCTTTACCCCACCAACTAACTAATGCACCGCGGATCCATCTCTAGGTGACGCCGAAGCGCCTTTTAACTTTGTGTCATGCGACACTAAGTTTTATTCGGTATTAGCATCTGTTTCCAAATGTTATCCCCAGCCTTGAGGCAGGTTGTCCACGTGTTACTCACCCGTTCGCCACTCACTTGAAAGGTGCAAGCACCTTTCGCTGTGCGTTCGACTTGCATGTATTAGGCACGCCGCCAGCGTTCATCCTGAGCCAGGATCAAACTCTCAATTTGAAAATTTGAAGATTGCTCTTCGATTAAACTGACTATATTTCGCTATATCTCTATAACGTAATCCGTTTATTGTTTGTTACGAATTGACTTCGCAAATTTGTTTTTGTTACTTTACGTAACAGCTACAGATTCGTTTGTTCAAAGTTTTGTTCAGTTTTCAATGTGCTACTCGTTGTCGCTGAGACAACTATATTATCTTACCACGCTCGTTTCGCTTTGTCAACTACTTCTTTTAAGAAGTTTTCGTCGACCTCACTGCCCTTACGCTCTCGCTCCCCCTTGCCTCGCAACGCTTTGCGTCGCTTCGCTCCGTCGGAACATATACTAATATACCAACTTTATTCCCCCTCGTCAACTACTTTTTTTACTTGTTTTTTATCTCTTTCCTTCGTTCGCTTTTTATCCCTTTTTATCCCCTTACTTTACCTCCTCATTCGCTTTATCCGCCCCTTTTTTACCCCTTCCCTCCTTTTCGTTCTTTTGCCTTTACCTTTACTTAAGTAATTACTGCAACGTTAGCTTGAGATCTTCTGCTTTAATCATTTTTAACTTAGTCATGAATAACCATTTTAAAACTGTGGCGATAATAACAGGAAGTATGACAAATACCAGCAGAATGCTGAATATAGATACAAGACTTTTGTCTGATTCCGACCAAGCAGTCAACGGACCGACTAATCCAGAAAATCCAAATCCTGCGGAAAATGGCGTCCCTTTGATATTCAACATAGTTGCTACCGCCCCCATTATTGCCGCACCAATACTTGTTGGTATAAATAATTTGGGTTTCACTAACATATTTGCCATTTGAATTTTTGGCGAGCCAACAAAATGCGCCAACGTACCACCAATGGGATTCACACTAGCGCCCATTAACGCTAATGTAAAACTTGCCACTGTAATTCCTGCATTAGCAGCGCCTGATCCAACTCCTGCCAGGCTAATAGCCATCGCAATACCTACCGAAGATAACGGGGAAACAATAAGAAAAGCAAAAATCACCCCCAAGGCCGCGCCCATTACTAGTGGTGTTAATTCAGTAGCATAAGCGACGCCATCCCCTATCCATGTTTGCAAGACACTGATCGGCTGTAAAGTCATCAGCCCAATACCGCCGGCAATAACCGCTACAAATAATGGCTGTAATAATATTTTAAAATGTCCAAAAGATTTCTCAGTGAACTTCACCAATATAGATGCCAAAAACGCTACGAGCAAAATATTGAGCATCACACCGCTACCAGAAATGATTGCGCCATTGGCTGTGCTTTTCACAACACCAGCAGAAACAAACATCGAAAGCGCGATGGCCCCTGAATCAATTACTGTCAATTTTAAAATTTGACCCACAGCAAATCCTGCTACTAATGGCAATGTACTTTGAATCAGTGTCGTCATAAACGCAATCTGGGTAGCAATTTCGTTACCAGAAAACAATAGCAGTAATTGACTGACCAATGCACTAGGAATTAAAGTCAAAACTATACCCAAGCTCGTACCATTCAATATATCAATAATGAATTTTTTTATTGTTGCCGCGGAACTATGTTTAACTGATTTCATATTTCTTTCCTATGTATGCGCCGAAGCGCTTAATTTAAACTTCGTGTGGTGAAGATTGTCCGTTTAGTATCATTAAAGTATCATCTAACGAAATATCAACCATGTTCTTGACGGCTATGTTAGTAAAGAAGCCAACATGTGGCGTAATAATTACGTTTGACATTGATAATAGTTTTTGGATGCGTGCATCTTGCACCCCCTGACCATGTAAATCGTGATTGAAAACACCGGACTCATTTTCCACCGTATCCAGTGCCACGGCACCCACTTGACCATTCCCTAAAAAAGTAATTAAATCACTTGTGTTGATAACTGGGCCACGCGAAGCATTTATTAACAACACACCCTTTTTCATTTTTAGGAAATCCGCCTCAGAAAGCAAATGAATTGAAGTTTCATTTAAATCGACATGTAAACTGATTACGTCACTTTGTGCCAATAGCTCATCTTTTGTAACGTAGGTAATCACATCACAAAGTGAAGCATCGCGGTCTGTATCGTAACCTAAGACATTGACACCAATACTATTTAGTAGTTTTGCCAATGTCCCACCAATTCGTCCTACACCGACAATGCCGATAGTAACAGAGTGAATTTCTCTCGCTTGAAGACCTGTCCAGCGAAAATCATTGTTAGCAATCCGTTTGTCAAATTCTGGCGTATGACGCAATAATCTCAGGATCTGCATAAGCGCCATTTCGGCTACTGATCTTGGTGAATAGGCTGGTACATTTGTTATTTTCAAACCAGCTTTTTTAGCCAGATCAACTTCAATCATGTCATAACCAGCAGTCCGTGTCGCTATTTGAGTTATTTGTTTAGCAATATGATGATAAAATTGTTGATCCCCACCAATTTTTGCAGTTTGTTGTATGACTAATCCGTCAATTTCTGTTAAGTCAGGTAGTGTTTCAGGATGGAAATCATCACGAGAAATCACTATTTCCACATTATTCTTTTCAGCGTAGTGACGAATAGCCTGCTCTTCGTCACTACGCACACTTGTCATCAATATTTTATTCATTTACCATTTTCTTCCATATAAGCAGTCAAACGGTGCATAGCTTTTTGCAATGTTTCAATGGATGCCGCATAGCTTAGTCGAACATATCCTTCTCCTCCAGGACCAAATGACGAACCTGGAATCAAAGCTAGACCATTATTTTGAGCTAAATCACGAGCAAAAGCAAAATCATCCTGAATATAGCCAGCCGGTATTTTAGCAAATATATAGAATGCCCCATCTGGTTTAGCAACTTTAAAACCAAGTTGTGTCATTGTGTCATAAACATAATCACGTCGTTGAAGATACTCAGCCTTCATGACTAACGTATCTTGCCGCCCTGCCTCTGTCCCTAACGCCTCTGCAGCTGCAGCCATAGCTGGATTAGAGGCAGTTGTTGTTGCAAATTGGTGAATCATCGCTATTTTTTGAACCAATTGTGCTGGACCAGCCAAAATACCAATGCGATAACCCGTCATTGCATGTGATTTTGAAACACCATTCAGCAAAATTGTTTGTTCAGGCAAATATTTAGCCATTGATACATGACTATTTTCATATGATAGTTCAGAGTAAATTTCATCGGAAATAACAATAATGTCAGTACCACGCAAAACATCTGCAATCGCTTTTATTTGTTCATCATTGTAAGTAACCCCAGTTGGATTAGATGGAAAGTTTAATACAACAGCTTTGATATCATCCCCATGCTTGGCAATTGCAGCCTTGAGCATCTCTGGACTTAACACAAAATCATTTGAAGAAGTGTCGATAAATACTGGTTCAGCACCATCTACTAATCCCACTGCTATATATAATGGAAAAATCGGTGTAGGGAGTATTATTTTATCCCCCGGATTTAATATAGTTGTGAGCGTATCATAAATAGCTTCAGTTGCCCCTATAGTTACAATAATTTCGTTAGTAGGATCGTAATCGATATCATAACGGTCTGCCAAAAATCCAGCCGCAGCCTCACGTAAATGGATCGTACCATTTGATGCAGCATAGTGTGAATCATTTGCTTCAATCGACCGAATTGCCGCTTGTTTGATGTGATCGGGTACATTAAAATCCGGTTCCCCTAACGTCAGCTTAATAATATCTGGAATCTCACTCACCTCAATATCAAATGCTCGAATAGCAGATGGACCAACAAGTTTCAAATGTTGATTGAGATTATTCAATAACGAGGGTTTTACTTCTGGCATAATTTTCTCCCTAATTTAACACAAAACGCACATCCAGAAAAAATTCTGAATGTGCGTTTGCTCAAATGTAGATGAACTCACTAGGCATTCAGAGGGTTAATCCGAATACCTACGCAAAATGCCTTAAGTACTTGGATAGTTAGCCAAAATACTTAAAGTAAAAATTTGCTGTAGTTTTGTTCATTAAATGTGACATTGTGTTAAAACCTTTTTTATTTTTATGAGATTAATTTTAATATTAATTCCATCATTTGTCAAGTTTCTTATTAACAAAATCACATTTTACCTTTTTTGGGTAGACTACGGCCGCTCATAATATCATTGACAAGTAGATCGAGACGTACTTTAGTTTTTGCCCAATCATCGTTCGCTAGTTCGTAGGCAACATTCTTCAGTTCTTTTGGCAAAGTTACGTCGCGTAAAAATTCCGGCGAGGCTATTCGTTGTTCAACCACTAATGGATCATCTCCTCGAACTTGCACGCGGTCAATTAACATATCAGGATGCGTGACTGTAACGAAAATGATTACAGCTTGTTCACCTAGTTCCTGAGAATACGTAATAGCCCCCGCAGTGTCCAAGACAATTGTTGCATATGGATTTTTTCCCCAAGCGCGCTCTAATGCCTCGTATGATGAGCCGTACTTATACCCAGCATACTGCACCCGTTCCAAATAATGATTCTTTTCAAAACTATTATCAGTTTCAAAATAATAGGCTATGCCGTCCTCTTCCCGCTCCCGCGGGGGGCGCGTTGTATGCGTTAAAACTCGTGGCATCCGATATGTATCTTGCAAATAGCGGGCAATTGTTGTCTTACCGACACCTGTGGCACCAGTAATTACAAAAACTTTGTTATTTTTCATCATTCAAATTCCTTAGTTATTATTGTATCGTAAAACTATTTATAAAGTTCGACAAGTATACTTGAAATTGATAAAATAGCTGGTGTACAAAAACTATTAAAAATGGGAGAACTATTATGTCACTTCTTGCGCGAGCTTTTAAGCGGGAATCTGTTGATAATTACCTGAGTGCAGATTCACATATGTCGCGTGTTTTAACAACGCGCGACTTGATTAGTCTAGGAGTAGGCACAGTCATTGGTACAGGAATATTTATTTTACCCGGCCACGAAGCCGCTGATCATGCAGGTCCAGCAGTCGCTATTGCATTTCTAATTGCTGCAATTTTCTCTGGATTATCAGGTATGGCTTTTGCTGAGTTCTCAGCAGCCATGCCAGTTGCTGGCTCAGCTTACTCATACGGGGGTGCTATTTACGGAGAAATCATTGGTTGGCTATTGGGTTGGTCATTAATTGTTGAATATTTCTTAGCAGTATCAGCAATTGCAACCGGATTTTCAGCCTACCTTGGTAATTTATTAGCTATATTTGGCATTCACATCCCTAAATATCTATCTGCCGGTCCAATGGAGGGCGGAATTGTCAATTTATTTGCAGTATTAATTATTTTATTCGTCGCTGCTATACTATCACGAGGATTAAACACCTCAAAGAAAGTTGAAAATGGCGCAGTCGTTATCAAAATTGCCATTTTAATCTTGTTCATTGTTGGCGGATCATTTTTTATTAAAACAAGCAATTATGTACCATTTTACCCTAAAGAATTTCACAGTGGATTGGGCGGTTTGAACGGAATTTGGGCCGCAACCGCCAGCATTATTTTTGCTTTTCTAGGCTTTGATACCATCGCCGCCCACGCTGCTGAAGTTAAGAACCCACAAAAGACAATGGCCAAGGGTATTGTTGGTACGGTTATTATTTCAGCCCTATTATATACACTCTTCTCTATAGTGTTAACGGGAATTGTCAATTATAAAAAACTTGGTGTTGATGACCCAGCAGCATTTGCTCTGCAAGTTGTCCATCAAACACAGTTCTCTATCGTCATTACTATTGGTGCGTTAATCGGTATGTTCACAGCTGTATTAGCCTTGATCTATGCTTCATCCCGTTTAACTTATTCCTTCGGGCGTGACGGTTTGCTCCCCCGCAGCCTAGGTAAAATATCCCCAGGATCGCATTTACCAGTAAATGCACTAATTTTGGCAGTTGCCGTTGAGGTTATTTTTGCGGGCCTTATCCCCCTCAGCACATTGGCTAGTTTAATTAATGCAGGTACTTTAACAGCATTCGCCTTTATCAATTTTGGTATCTTAATCCTTCGTCGTCGTAAAGATTTAGCTCACGATGGTTTCAAAGTACCTGGCTATCCAATTGTACCGTTTATTGCGGGTATGATAAGTTTGTTCTTTATTACACAGCTATCTGCCGAGACACTCAAAATGTTTGGCCTCTGGTTACTACTTGGTGTTATCTGGTACTTCTCCTATGGCATTAAGCATTCTAAATTATCATAACCTAACATAAAAGGAGCCACCGCTCAATAGCGGTGGCTCCTTTTATTTTTACTATACTAATGGTGTTTTTCGACGCATGTATGAATCAACTAATCTTTCATAAACACCTGGTTCAGCACTGTCAAGAGCTGAGCCGAGGATATCCATTGCCTGCTTGAAATTATAATCCCTCTCGTAAAACATCCGTGCTTGCTCGCTTGCAGCAGCAACACGCTCATTCGAAGCACGATAACGATTAGCATATTGTAATAGCTGTTCCGTCAGTGCAGCCTGATCAACAATTTCTTCTGTCTTTTCTTTTAATGTATCAATGTCAGCTGATACAATGTTCAATTGACGTTGTACCTCATCCATATCAATCAAATTTGTATTTAATGACTTAGCGAGACGCTTTAATTCGTTTGATACAGCGTAAAAATATTCTAAATAAGCGACTGGTAAGCCAGGCAAATTCATCCGTTCAACAGCATGCTTAATGGCTTCAACTTCTTTTTGGTATTGCCCACCCAGCTGTCTAGCTGATCGGTCAGCTTTTTCTAGGCCAGAAATTTTATCCCAAATGTCTACCTGTTGTGTCTCAATTTCTTCAAACTGCTTCAGCAATTTTTCTTGCTGAATTTGCAATTCACTGTATGATATTTCTTTGGCCTCAAGCAAATCATCATTATGATTAATTTGCTCCTCTGCCATGTTGATTTGTTCAAGTAAAGTACGTCGTGTTTCCAACTCTTTATGATTAAATTGGAAGCTTTGACCTAATCTATCCAGCTCGATCGATAGTGTCTGATTCTGCTCACGCAGACGTAACAAATCAGAAGATAGACGATCGGCATTTTTAGTGACGTGCTTGCGCGCCGTTACTTCCGTTTCCATCGTTTCGTACATTGCATCAATGCGCTGTTCGATATATCCAGTTTGTTCCGTTACTTCCTTTAGCTTCAAATCTGCTAATAAATTCAAAACTTGCTGACGTTGTGAGTCAATTGCTTGAAGTTCTTGCTCCACGCTATCGTTTGGAAAAACATAACCGGCTTCTACAAGCTTAGTGTGCCCTTGGGCTAGTTCATTTAATTGATCAACATACTTAATGTTTAATTGATCAAACAAATCTGGAATATCAGCCATCATTTTTTCCATTTGAGTTGTTTCCATCGCTAATTGCTCATAAATATCAGAGGCCGTAGCGTGGTCACCATTCTCTGTTAACTCTGTAAACTCATCGTAGTCTGCTTCTAATTGACTCAAAAACTTATCTAGAGCAGGGTTAGCTGGTCCAAACTTAAAGTTTTCAGCAAGCAAACGCTTACGCAATCCTTCATACTTCTTCTTAAGATCGTTGATTGCCTCGCGATGCTCTTCATCAGTTTTCTTTAAATCAAGCAGACCAGCCCGCACATCTTTAATGGTAGTTTCCGTATCATCCACCATACCTTGCAAACGTTCTAATTCATTACGCGTTTTAATAAAGTTGATGCCTCGAGCCTCAAAAAGTACTAAATTAGCTTGTTGATCAATTTTCAAAAACTTATTATTTTGAACATCATTAAAAGAACTCTCAAATTTCTGATAGTTCTTTAAAGACTGACCTGTTAAAGGTAATTTTCGTCCCTCGACAAGCTCTTCGCGAACTTTCAAAGATTCAAGCTGATCTTTTCTTGCTCTGAGGTCACTAACTTTTTTGACCGTAGTTCTTTGCATCACAAATATTGCTAAATAAGCGATGACAACCAAAAGTAATATAATTGCTAAGACTGTAAAGTTAAACATATGGATAGTTTCCAACCTTTTAATTTTCACTTTCCATCTTAGCACTTATACGATTCAATTAAAGGAGATTTGCTAAATCTCAAATCGTTTACAATTTTCTTAACAATTTGCTATTCCTTAATGGTTCTGATATTATGTAATAAGTTGTTAAATTGAGTAGCAGTAAGTAAGGAAGCGCGTCAACAACGCCCCAAATCGTTAGTAAGGCCATAGCTACTGGCTCTGAGAAACGTCAAGATAGGCGCTGCACGCATCTGGTACTTACCCTCAAATGTACAGCATAATACATTTTGGAGGACATATACATGTCACGTTATACAGGTCCAAAGTGGCGTATCTCACGTCGCTTAGGTGTTTCATTGTCTGGTACTGGTAAAGAATTGTCACGCCGTGCTTACGCACCTGGTGATCACGGTGCCGGCCGTCGTGCTAAAATTTCTGAATACGGAATGCAATTGCGCGAAAAGCAAAAGTTGCGTTTTACTTACGGTTTGACTGAACGTCAATTCAAAGCTTTGTTTAACAAGGCTGGTAAGATTCGTAAGGGTACTCATGGTACTAACTTCATGATCTCATTGGAACAACGTTTAGATTCAGTTGTTTATCGTCTCGGTTTGGCAACAACACGCCAACAAGCACGTCAACTTGTTAATCATGGTCATATCTTAGTAGATGGTAAGCGCGTTGATATTCCTTCATACAGCGTTCAACCTGGACAAGTTGTATCAGTTCGCGAAAAGTCAAAGAACATCTTGCCTATTCAAGCTGCTATCGAATCAGTTGTGGCTCGCCCACAATTCGTATCATTAGACACTGAAAAGCTTGAAGGTTCACTCGTTCGTTTGCCAGAACGTGAAGAGCTAGATGCTGACATCAACGAAGCGTTGATCGTCGAATATTACAACCACTTGGGTTAATATTTTAATTCTTAGTTGGTTGAAACGTCACCATATTTGGGTGACGTTTTTTAATTTTTATTAGTAACGAGCAAAAAGGCAGCCTGATTTTGGGCTGCCTTTTTGTGCGAACTTTTTTATTCGTTTAATTATTTATTTCTGGCATTTTCCAAGCATTTTTATAATCATATTGATACCCTTCATTTACTAAAAACTGATGGACATATATTTCTCGAACAGCATGAGTCGTGTAAAATAAGATGTTTTGTTTTATTAGCCAATTATCAATTTTCAAATAAATAAGATGTCGGTCTTTTTCATTTTCAGTTTGTTTGAAAAGAAAAATTAAATACTGAAGTTGTTCTAATAACGACGGCGTTAGCATTCTTTGTACAAGCAATGTCGGACTACTAACAAATTCAATGTACGCAAATTCATCGAGGTTCATGGGAATGTCAGCCAACATGACTAAGTCTGCATTTTTTTCTAAAAATTCAGTATAGTAATCTGTAGCAAAATTATAGTAAATTATTTCCATGTTCAATCCGATTTTCTTAGCACGCCTTTGAATCCATTTTGAAAGTTCTTCAGCTTCTTTTGAATGTGATAACGTAGCTAGAACGATAGGCTCCCCTTGATAGTTCGCTTGATTTAATTTTTTTTGAGCCTGCGCTAATGTTTTATCCCTTCGTACTGCTGAATCACGAGAATCATAATGACTGGCAGGAATTCCGCCAATGCCATCGTAAACTCGTGTATCAATAACATGATATAAAGCTGATCGAACGAATGGTTGTTGAATTATTGTTGGGCGTTTTAAGTTGGAAATGATAAACTCTGCACCAGGAAATGTATGCTTCTTTTTCACATAATCATGATTGCCGTAATCCGCCGGATTAAGGAGACCTGACACAACTTTCCAGTCATCTACTAAATAATAAACTACTTCATCTATCATCGGACGCAACCCGTAATAATCATCAAAAGCCGCCAGTTTGAACGTCGTATCAGTACTTTCCGTCACCTGAAATGCACCTGTCCCCACCCAATGAATTTCATCAAATTCAACATCACAATCAACAATAACATATTTTGCATCAACAACATATCTCACGAATAAGGGTTCAGGTGCTGAAAATTTGAACTGGACAATATCATCTGCTAGCAAGATGATATCCACTAAATTAACAAGTTGCCAGTACGATTCCCCCACTTCATTTCGAACTCGTTCAAACGTGCGTTTCACATCAACCGCTGTCATCGTTTTCCCATTATGAAATCGTACCCCTTTGCGCAAATAAAACGTCCAAACGGTGGCATCGTTATTTGACTGCCAATGGTGAGCCAATCCAGCTTTCAATCCTTCATCGAATTGAACTAATGTATCTCCCAACTGCAAAACTAATTGATACTCACGTCGAATGGCCACTTGAACAGGATCTAAGGTAGTAATAGGACGTGTCGCCAGCTGTCTTAAAACACGCTTATTTTCACTATACGTTTGTATGCCTAAAAAATTAGTGAGATTTCCCCGAAAAGATGCCAGCCAGCTGGCAGGTACTGATAATTTTAGCAAGTAGAAAATCGTTATTGTGTCCTCAGTAACAATTGCTTGCTTCATCTCCATAATCACCTCATCTCTGAAGCTACTTTGAAAAATGATTTGCGTTAGATGTCCACGCCCCTGTCCAGGGTAATAATGCAAAAGTTTTTGCTCTTCATAAGCGCGTAAACGACGTTTAACCTGCTTTGTTGATATCGACCAAAACTTAGCTAATTCAGAAATACTGATAGTTAGTTTTTGCCCAATTTGTTGATATGTCATTCGTAAATCAAAGTATGTCTGGTCAATCATTAATTTCACTCACCTTTTAAAGTGGACATTTTTCTATATAGATGTCCATTTTAATATCTAGATGTCTATTTTATAATCTTAACATATCGTTTGAAAGTAGGATAAACAATATGTGGAAAAATTTACATCCAAACATCAGAAAAAGAATCCAAATTGAATTTTTAAGTCGCCTCGGAAGTTCTCTCATATTTCCTTTTATGTCGATTTACCTTTTTCATGCTTACAATGCACAAATCACCGGTGTGTTAATGATGATAAATATCATCATTTCTTTTCTAGCTGGCATTTATGGTGGATACTTAACGGATGTATTTGGGAGACGACGTTTACTTCTTTTTGGGGAGTTCATTAAGTTATTGGCTTCTATTGGTATTGTCTGTGCTAATCTACCCGTTTATCATTTTCCTTGGCTTACCTTCGTGATGATGTTTCTTGGAAATATTGCTAGTGGCTTGATTAGCCCAGCTAGTGAAGCAATGCTCATCGACGTCTCAACTGAAAAAACACGTGCCTTTATGTATGCCATCAATTATTGGGCGAATAACCTGGCATTGATGGTTGGGATGATCATTGGTGGCTGGTTATTTGAACGGCATTTCTTATTACTTACTACTATTCTAGTCATCATAAATATTAGTTCGTTACTTTTGACCAAATATTTAATTACTGAAACCCATGAACAAATGGTTAATATAAAATGTCACGTTGGGTTTCAGTCTGTATTTCATAGTTACCAGATTGTATTATGCGATGTTCGTTTTGTTATCTTCACATTAGGTGGCATCTTATTACTTAGTGTTGAGTTTCAACGCACTAACTTTATCGCCATTCATTTGGTACAAAGTTTTATCCATACAAAATGGTTAGGTATATCATTTGATGGTGTAAAAATGTTAAGTCTATTGACAAGCATTAATACAGCTATTATTGTTTTGTTTACTGCACCAATATCTCGTTGGATAACTAATCGCAACACGAAAAAAATATTTGTAATGGGTACTACATTATTTACGTTAGGCTACGCTCTGCAAGCATACGTCAACACGCTACCCTTATTAATTTTTTCAAGCTTCATATTATCTTTTGGTGAATTGATGTATGTCCCAACACGTCAATCAAAATTAGCCGATTTAATGCCAGAAAATAAACGTGGTGCCTACCTTGCTTTTAATGGTTCAATTTTTCAATTAGGAAAAGTCATTGCATCATCAATGCTGATTGGCGCACCATTTCTTGGTTCGTTTGGTATAGCTACCGCGATTATTTTTCTGGGATTAGGAGCGATTATCTTAACTCTTTGGGCATTACGTTTAATACCAGATAACCAAAGCAACATGTAGGTTTAGCATTGCGCCTCATTGACTGAGAGTTTAGGTACAAATTAACGACTAAGATAACGTATAATAGAAGTATCAAATATTAATGGAGAAAATCATGGACGTCAATGAACGCTTACAACAAGAACAGCTTGGTAATGGCAGCCCAAAAATTAACCCTGATGAGCAAAACCGCTATCTTGGCACGTTCCGAGAACGTGTCATTGTCGCAATTAAGGTATCTCAATTGGGCAATTCAAACATCCAATCACAATTTGCCGCATCACTTAAATCACATAGCATTGGCAAGGTTCTAATTGATCAGCAACTTGCCGGCGACTATTTTTCAACGTATGTTGGTTTAGCAACGCAGAGCAAACATAGTTTCACCTTGCTTTCCGACTCTACAAAATCCGCACATCAAGAAGATCCAATTGCAGTGGTACTAGCCGCTAATACTGCTGTCAACGTAGATAACATTTACTTAGGATAAACGTTTATGACACAAGAACCGCTAGCGTACCGTATGCGCCCCACAAAAATTGAAGAGATTGTTGGCCAACAACATTTAGTTGGTGAAGGCAAAATCATCTGGCGCATGGTCGCTGCTCATCGGCTGAGTTCGATGATTTTGTACGGGCCGCCTGGTACTGGTAAAACATCAATAGCTAGTGCCATTGCCGGTTCATCAAAATATGCGTTTCGCATGCTAAACGCTGCTACCGATAGCCAAAAAGATTTACAAATCGTTGTCGAAGAAGCAAAAATGTCAGGGACTGTCGTCTTGTTACTAGACGAAATTCATCGCTTAAACAAAATCAAACAAGACTTTTTACTACCACATTTGGAGTCCGGAGCAATTATATTAATCGGTGCGACCACAGAAAACCCTTATATTAATGTCACACCAGCTATTCGTTCTAGAACGCAAATATTTGAAGTTAACAGTCTAAGTGAAACAGATATCACAAGCGCTGTTAAAAGAGCCATTGCTGATAAAGAAAAAGGCCTTGGGCAATACAATATCGTTCTCGATGATAACGCTATGTTACAGTTATCGCGAGCAACAAATGGTGATTTACGCAGTGCTTTAAATGGTTTAGAATTAGCGGTTTTATCAACAAAAGCAGATAAAAAGGGTGTCGTTCATATCAGTTTGCCAATCATTGAAGAGACTGTGCAACGCAAAGCATTATCAGCAGATAAAGATGGGGATGCGCATTATGATGTGATTTCAGCACTACAAAAATCAATTCGCGGATCCGACACCGATGCGGCGTTACACTACGCTGCCCGCATTATCGAATCCGGTGATTTACCGATTTTAGCACGCCGACTTACCGTTATTGCATACGAAGATATTGGGTTGGCAAATCCACCGGCAGCTCAGCGGGCAGTAACTGCTATTCAAGCCGCGCAAACACTAGGATTTCCAGAAGCCAGAATTCCGATCGCCAATGCTATTATTGAACTTTCTCTCTCACCTAAATCTAATTCGGCCTACAAAGCAATTGACTTGGCTATTAGTGATGTTCGTCATGGCAAATCTTACGATATACCTGATCATTTAAAAGATGCACATTATAAGGGATCTTCGGAGTTGAATCACGGTGTAGATTACACATATCCGCATGACTATGATAATGATTGGGTAGCTCAACAATATTTACCAGATAAAATGACAAACACTCAGTATTTTCATCCTAAAGGTAATTCGAAAATTGAACAACAATTATTTGATGTCTATCAGACACTAAAATTGCGACAAGAAAACGGGCTAAACTAAAAAGTCAAGTCTTTCAGTTAACGAGTTTTCGCGTTATAATACTATATGAATTCCTCAGATATACGCATTGCTACATCATCAGCTTTTTCCTTACAACTTTTATTTTCGGTTGGGAATTCAGGACTTAGAAGATATGCCCTTTCATTCGGTAATCTGACAATCTTGATGAACCATCCACCTCGATAATTTCGAGGAAAATCTGCGTAGCGATTAACGGTATCAATTGAGTGTTCCGGGCTAAGCCCGTGCGTCCACATTTGTGGGCGTTTTTTTTGTATAAATTAAAATCAGTGTTTAATTAGGTTAAAGAACATACTATTAATTTTATTATGAAAGCGCTATACTAGAGGTATAGAAGAACGCATTGCATATTGCAAGAAGGGATGTTATTATGACAGCAAATTATCATAGGATTTTAGTACCAATGGATGGATCAAAAGAATCTGAAGCTGCATTAACGCGCGCGATTGAACTGACCTTGGATGCTGGTGATGAAGGCATCTTGTCAATTTTAAACGTTATCGATACCCGTGCATTTCAAAATGTGGCTAGTTTTGACGATACAATGGTTGAAGCAGTTTCAGATGAAACGCGTAAAAGCTTAGAAAAATACAAAGCACAGGCAATTGAAGCTGGTGTTAAAAATGTCGATTATCTAATCGAATATGGTTCACCCAAGTCGTTAATCGCTAAAGATGTACCTAACGAAGTCAATGCTGATTTGATTGTCATTGGTGCAACTGGATTAAATGCTGTAGAACGTTTAGTTATTGGTTCTGTTACTGAATTCGTAACGAGATCTGCTAAAGTTGACGTCCTAGTGGTTCGCGGTTAAGTTATTGCTCATATAAAAAAGACACTACAATGATGTAGTGTCTTTTTTATATGTCTTTATTTATATTGTTTTAGATCAACATCTTTTAGAGCAATTAGCTTCGTTTTGTGAGAAACCTTGTACCAAAAGTATAAGATTACAAACAAAGGAACTGATAAGTAGGTCACAAATATTTTTTCCCAATTTAGATGGGCAAAACTGTCCGGATCCTGACCAATAATAACACCAATAGAAATCACTAGCGCAAATAGTGGACCGAATGGGAACCACTTAGCCTTGTATTTCAAATCAGACAGACTCTTTCCTTGCGCCACATAAGCTCTTCGGAAGCGATAATGAGAGATAGCAATGCCGACCCAAGCGATGAATCCAGTTAACCCAGAAGCATTGACCAGCCAAGTATAAGCAACTGATCCCCCTTTGGTGTTAGCAATAAATGCTAATAACCCAATCGCAGTAGTTAATACTAAGGCTGCAACTGGAACCCCTCTAGTTGAAAGCTTGGCAAAAATTTTAGGGGCATCCCCTTTACGCGCCATAGCATACAACATACGTGTAGAAGCATATGAACCTGAATTTGCTGACGAAACAATTGATGTTAAGATAACTGCATTCATTAAACTAGCCGCAAAAGCAATTCCTGCGTTTTTAAATACGATTGTAAATGGTGAGACCGCAATGTTTTGTGTGGAAGAACTCAACAAGCGCGGATCTTTATAGTAAACCAGAGCGGAAATGACAAAAATTGCCAGAATATAAAACAATAAGATACGCCAAAACACTTGATTTATCGCCTTGGGAACTGACTTATCAGGATCCTCTGCTTCTCCAGCAGTAATACCAATTAACTCAGTTCCTTGAAAAGAAAATCCAGCAACAACGAATACTGATAAGATAGCTTGAGGTCCACCAACAAATCCGTGATTACCGACCGACAAGTTTTTCATGACATTGATGTCAGAATGAATTACACCAAAAATAGTAGCCAGACCAACAATCAAGAAGGCAATAATAGTTACTACCTTAATCATCGACAACCAGAACTCAGCTTCTCCAAAAGTTCCAACTGAAAAAATATTAATTAAGAAGATAAGTAATAAAGCAATCGCGGAAAATATCCACCCTGGTGTATTTGGAAACCAAAATTCAGCCACCAAGCCAACTGCCACAATGTCGACAGCTAATGTTATAGCCCAATTAAACCAGTAGTTCCATCCCATGGCAAATCCCAATGCTGGGTCAACATATTTACCAGCATAGTCGGAAAATGAACCTGAAGTTGGTGAATAAGTAGCCATTTCACCCAGCGAAGTCATTAAGAAATAAACCATCACACCAATAGCTAAATAAGCGACAATAGCACCCAGAGGACCTGCTTGCGCAACAGTGGCTCCCGAAGCTACGAATAAGCCCGTTCCAATTGAACCACCTAATGCAATCATTGACACATGGCGCGTTTTTAAATTACGCTGTATGTGCCCTTTATGTTCAGACATAAAATCTCCTTCTCAAAATAAAAAAACCTCTCCTTAGCAAACAGGAAGAGGTTTAAAAAGTCATTATATAATCACTTTTCAAAGCGCACCGCATTTCTGCGACAGTCTAGCAACTCTTAATCACTAGCCCAAAGGTTATCTTGCCTGTTAACCCTTTCGGCAACCTTCCCTTTTACATGATTTCAACATCCTGGCGGACTCATTCATGTGACTCATGTTGGCTGCAACCTCTTTGACAATATGAAAATAATAACACACTTACACGCGCCCGTCAATTTCAAGTACCTTTTGCCAATGTCGCGCCCGTTTATAATATTGTTGTGCACTAAACTGCCACCAAAAATAACCAAAGGTAATTGCTCCCAAGCCACTAGTCAATGCCATATGATGAGATTGAATACGGGCTAACATAATTGATAACCAAAATAAACCAATTAAAATATTGATCATCACTTGAATTTTTCTCGACTTAACCAAATGTGGCATAATAATGACTAGTAGTAAGAGCAATTGCAACCACCACACCAACAATAAGTTAGGAATAGTTTCACCTATTTTAGGACCATCCTGCCAATGGATGCGCAAAATAATTGTAATAACCCATGTCAGCAACATCGCAACCAATTGTGTAATGGCAAACCACCAGGCAGCGATTTTGTAATTTATTAAATAAAGAAATGCTACCATAACCGCTATCAATGGGATGACGACCCAATAATGGGAAAAAAGATTACCTAACCCTAAGTATAGGGGTATTTTCAACGATAAAATATTGTTTACTGCAAAATCTGTAGTCGCGTCCAGAACTTGCATAAATATCATATGAAATCTAACTTGAATACCTAAAAAAACAAAAATAATGCCAAAGGTAATGATTAAAATTTTTCTTAATTTATCCGGTGGAATTAACATTGTTTATAATTGTGATGATACGGATAAGCACATTCAAATTGTACTGACAAAAACATAGTTTTATGACGACAATGATATTCAATATGCTCAATTGACCCCGCTTACTCACATTCTCCCAAATATTAAATTTCTACAAACTCATTTGCTTATAGCTCTTAATAATTGTAGCATTATATGAGATATAATTATAAAAAAAAGCTGATATGGTTAAAATTTAATCTTGACTTTAACTTGGTCCGATATCATTACTATCAGTTGGTTTTTTGCCGATATTTTTAGTCGTGCCCTTAAATATCTATACATGGCAGATGAATTATTGCTAGATGAATAATCTCAAAATATGGTGAGAACACTGGTTACTATTTTTTGATTGATCGTTAGTTTCAAGCCTTTTGCCTTTGTTGCCCAAAAATGGCAGTATATCGATAAAATTCGGTAGCTGTCTTTATTATCTTACAAACCGCCATATTTCATTGGCCAAAACAATCGAGAGACCGTTATGAAAAAAAATAAACAAACTGCAGTTAAGTCCAGAATTGATCGCTATTCAAAAAGTAGTCACAGACTACGAAATATTATCTTGCTTATTGTCGGTCTCTTACTTATCGTGTCAGGCACATTTGCTTGGATGGCTATCCATAATACTAAATCAGCAATTGATAAAACATACAAGAGCAGTGGCGTCACTAAATCCCGAAACGTCTCAAGCGTTGTTCAAAGTGGAAAGCCCTTGTCTATTTTGTTATTTGGAACGGATACCGGTGAATTAGGACGTACATACAAAGGACGTACCGATTCAATGATGTTGCTTCTTGTTAACCCCAAGACAAAAAAAACAACAATGATTTCTATCCCTCGTGATGCAATGGTTTCTATTCCGGGGTACGAAAGTACTTTCCCTCAAAAAATAAATGCAGCCTACGCCTATGGTTCAACGGCAACTGCCATTAAAACTGTAGAATCTTACTTAAACATTCCTATTGATTTTTATGCCTTAGTTAATATGTCCGGCTTGGAAAAAATGGTTACTCAAGTTGGGGGAATTTCTGTTAAGTCCCCCATTGACTTCACTTATAGTCAGGAAACAGCCCATGCTTACGGTGCAAACCTATACCGTTTCCACAAGGGAAGCACAGGCTATGAACATTCTGATGATAATGGGGTCACTTGGTCGGCAACCAAGCACGTCATGACTGGTGATGCAGCCCTTGCATTCTCGCGCATGCGTTACGATGATCCAGATGGTGACTATGGGCGTCAAAAACGTCAACGATTGGTATTAGAAGGTTTGATCAAAAAGTCAGCTAATGTTTCAAGTTTGTTAAATACAAAGTTTATGAATACAATGAGTTCAAATGTTCAAACTGATTTGTCATTTGGAGATATAACGACAATTGCTAGCAAATACATTAATGCAGCAAAAAATATTGTCACCGAGCATATTCAGGGTGTCAGCACGAGTTATCCTGATTCTGAAGGGAACAACGTTTCATATGAAGTTGTTACTCAAAAAGAAAAGCAACGCGTTACTAACTTAGCTCGTAAAGCACTTGGCTTAAAGCACGCTTCCACCGGCTCAGCATATGGTGGTGACATACCAAGTTCTCTACAAACAATAGCTGATTCTCTCCGACCAGCAGATGATGAATCAACAGATTCTGATGATTCATCAAATTAAATAAAAAGACGCCTTTAAAGGCGTCTTTTTTACGTTTTTCATTTATCTATGAAATGATGTTCTCTTCTTGATGAAATACCACGGGTTGCCCATGTTGAAATACCCACTTATCTTTTTCCTGAATAGCTTTTATATTATCATTTGGGTTCTCTTGAATTACGATGAAGTCAGCATATTGCCCAACTGCTATCATCCCATAATTATCACTAATTCCCATCAATTTAGCTGCATTAATCGTAGCTGATTGTAAAACTTGTTGTGGTGTCATATGACCAAATTCAACCATCATATCCATTTCCACAGCGCTCTCATTTGCAAAACCATTGAAGGGTGTACCAGCATCTGTTCCCATGGCAATGTTAACTCCTGCCATGGCAGCTCGTGCAACGCTCTTCTGATGTGCTTGCCAATGCGTTGTCGCACGTTCAATCATCCATGCCGGAACTTCCTCAGGCCGATCAATAATACGCTTCATCGCAATCATTGTTGGAACTACAAAGGTCCCATTTACTTTCATCATATCAATTGCTTCATCATCAATGTGAAATGCGTGTTCAACGGAATCAACACCAGCACGAATTGCAATCTTAATTCCCTCAGCCCCTTGAGCATGTGCCGCAACTTTGATACCTTTTTTATGTGCTTCAATAACACCTGCTCGTACCTCGTCTTCATTTAATTGAACTTGATTGGGATTTTCAAAATCTCCAGCGCTCACCCCGCCAGTCACCATAAACTTAATGATTTGAGCGCCTTCTTTCATAGCTTGCCGTACTGCCTTGCGCACTTCATCAACACCATCTACCTCAATGCCTCCTCCACCACTACCGTGCCCACCAGTCATGGAAAAAGCTGCCCCACTAGCAATCATCATTGGTCCTTCTACACTGCCTTCACGCTGCATGCGTGCAATTTCAATATCTGTCATGCGTGCTGTTCCAACATTTCGTACAACTGTTACACCATGACGTAACATCGTTTTCATATTGTGGGTTGCCACAATCACTGCACGAACATGTTCGTTTTCATTATCCACACCAAATTTAGTTTTTCCAAATTCATAATTCACATCAGAGTCAACATGAATGTGCGTATTAATTATACCAGGCATCATATATTTTTCACCCACATCAACGCTCTGTCCCAATTTAGGACCTTCACCATGCCCGACTTCAGTATATCGTCCTGTTTCATCATCCACAATGGCATAACATTGTGGATCAAAATTACCTGTTTTTGAATTAAAACCATTAAAATTATAATATTTAGTTTCTGTCATTTGCTAATCCTGCCTTTATTTATTATCTTATTTCCAATACATATCCTGATATGCTGGCGAATGAAAACTATTACCTTTAAATCCACCAATTTTATCGGTAACAACGTTGGCTGTCACCGGTTGATATATCGGTACCATATATGCTTTTATTTTGGTGAAGTATTCATTGGCGACCTGTAATGTTTCATAGCGTTTTTTAGTATCACTTACTTGTGTCGCTGCCATTGTTAGATACCCATCGTATGTCTTATCACTGACCTTTGAAAAATTCAATCCATATCCGGTTTTTCCAATTGCCAATGGATATGCTGCATCCGGTACATTAACACTTAAACCAATATTTACCATATCAAAATCCTGTTTTAACACTTCTGAGACAACTTGTGAATGCGGAACATACTTTGTATTAATGCTAATGCCCTTAAAAGTGTGTTCAGCAGCATATTGAATGTACGCCCCAACCTTTCTACTGGTTGAATCATCGTCAAATGTCATTGTAAACGTAGCATTATTTTTTCCAATACTCTGCAAATATGCAGACCACTCAGATTGTGCTTTTTTCTTGTCCACCTTAAATTGTGTGCCAGCGTCTTTAGTAAAATCTGCGCCAGTTATAGGATTCGTCATAATTCCTTTTGGCACGGCGTTTGATTGTGGCATTGAACCATCATTCATTACGTTAGACGTAATAGCCTCACGATCGATTAAATATCCAAATGCTTGTCGCAAATGCTGATTATTCGTTTTATCGCTCGTCTCATTAAAGTATATCCCTCTAACAACAGCTTGTGGTGTAGCATGATAGTACTTTGTATTTTTATAAGTCTTGATATATTCATCAGACAACTGTGCAATATCTAAGTGCTTATTCTTAAATTCATTGGCAGCAGTCATTGGCGTTTTGATGACACGAACTTTGACCTTCTCAATTTGAACACGTTTAGCTGACCAATAATTTGAATTTTTAGTGAACATAAAACTTGAATTTGTTCCAGTCCAACCATTCATTTGATATGCGCCATTAGTCACCATGTATTCTGAAGCTGTACCATACTTATTCCCCCACTTAGCATAATTTTTAGTGTTAACCGGAATGATTGCAGTTGCCAATTTATCAAATGATGGTGTTGCTTGCGTTAAAGTAATTTGGACTGTGTGAGAATCAATCGCTTTAACGCCTAGTTTATCCGGTGTCATCGCACCCACATGCACCGAATCATAATTTTTCATAATTGAAATTGCATCAGCAGACGCTTGTGATTTTGTTTTTGGATCGGCAGTTGCACGAATTGCAGTCACAAAATCTTGTGCTGTAACTTTGTCGCCATTCGACCATTTAGCGTTATCACGTATTTTGAAAGTATAAACGGTGCCATTTTGTGAAGGTTTAACAATTTTTTCTGCCATAGCAGGGACAACTTTATTGCCCTTATATCGATAAAGTCCTTCATAAACTTGATCTTGTGCTTGACTTGAATAAATATCGGTAGTCATAATTGGATTCATCGTCATGACATCGTCTTTCATCATAACTTGCAGAGTTCGCACTTTGCTAACATCGCCATCATTATTCTTCGTAAACAAAACCCCTGATATAGCAGCGACAATGATCACTCCTGCTGCCCAACGTATATTCTTGTTCATATATTTTCCTCGTATTCGTGCAAATGTATCGTCACACGGTTAAAATCAAAAAGCCAATCCGTTAATGGATTGGCTTTTTGATAATGTCGTGTTATTTTCACGGAAAGCAAATCCAGTCGCACATATTGTAGCGACTGAAAATGCTCAACCGCTTTACTCAAGAATGAGGGCGTTGAGGAGTAATTGTGCTTGTTCAGCTTTCTTTTTCATTTTTGTTTTAATCATCATGTTGTTCTCCCGACATATTTGATGAAATTAATATTACATTATTATGGTATATTTTTCAACTATTTTTTAAAATTATAATAAATATCAATTTAGAGCATTTATTTAGGGGATTCAATGTGTTGACATCTTGATTAAAGAAAACATCTCGTAATTCCTTACCGGTTACTTTTGACCACCACTTGATTTTTTATATACTATCAACTGTTCTCTTAGGCATGCATTTTTATACGTTAACGATTATAAAATTTCCCATTTAATCAAATAATCATTTCCAGTTTCACCATAAAATTGTGTTGATAGAGTTGTTGATGGGTTATTAGTACGTTATCTGGTTTATTGTTTTACATCGACAGATAATCTAAATGATTGATAAATTTTTCAAACGATTCATATTCGCAATTGCTTCAGCTTGATATCTAGTCATTACTTTAGTAAATTCCCGTGTTACTGCTTTTTCGATGTCCTCAGCCCGAGACCATATTCTCGATACTAATTATCTTCATGCGTTACAGCGTGCAGCACTATCAGCCTATTCAAGCGAACAGGACTTCGAATCCCAATCGAAGCTAACCTTGAAAGAATCTCGTATCATATAGCTATCCATTTTGAGGACGCTATTCATCTCTCCTCCACTTCTATGCCTATTTTGACGTCCAGTATAGAGGTTTTCAAATCTCGTGACAGTATGAGATTAACAATTTTGTCTGGTGACCTTATTAATTACCGCCAATTTAAATCTCTCTTTGAAACAAAAAAGCCCATCCAAAAATGGATAGGCCATGTTGTTATTAGCTGTTCAAGACCGTCACATTGCGAACAACTAAAGGACTAAAACATCTCATTTGAAAATTAAGGGATTGAAGAGGAGCACATATGATACTATTGCTATGTCAGTTCTTCACTCAATCATATATATTTCTGTCCGATTTAATCAAACTAATAGCATTCTATTAGATCAATATTTACAAATACTTTACTCCTTATTCGTGCGGCGAGATAAGAATATATAAACAGGGTAACCAGCAGCGACAATTGCTATAGAAATTATTACACCAGACAAATCGTGCATAATCTCAGAGATTTCAACATAGAGTGAACCACAAATAGCGACGATTGGTATCCAAGGATACAGCGGCATAGAAAAGCTACGCTTCTCTCCAAAAGGATCCTTTTTGCGTAATTTAAAAACACCAGCAAAAACAAGTATATAAAATAAAAAGGTTGTAAAAATCGCAATATCGGTTAATCTATCTGGATTTGTAAAGACAATCATTAAAATGCCAAGAAAAATCATAAACCAAATGGACTTATTAGGTGTTCGAGAACGCATATTGATTTTGGCAAATTGTTTGGCAAACGGAAACAATCCATCGTTAGCCATTGCAAACAACACCCGAGGGAATGAAACGATTTTCCCGTTTAGTGTTCCAAGTAAAGAAATTAATACAGCGATACTCAATAACCTGCCACCAATAATACCAAATGCATTTGTAGCCATGTATAACGTTGTGTTTTGTCCCAACTTAACAATAGTATTAGCGGGCAAACTCTGATAAACGCCAAAACTCACACCAACATAGGCAACTAGAACAATCAAAATACCAAAAATAATAGCCTTGGGTAATACTTTTTGTGGATTTTTAATTTCACCACTTATATTAGCTAGAGTAACCCAACCATCGTAAGCAAATAAGGTGGCTAATACAGCCACTCCGAAGCCACCTTGGCCACTCTGCGAAACCTGAGCAACAGTCTGTCCAATCGCATCATGCTGTCCAAAAAAAAGGCCAAAAATGATTAATGCAATAATCGGCAACATTTTCACTGTAGTTGTTATTATTTGAAAACCGGCACTGAATCGGTTTGGAATTGAGTTAATAAGACCTACAAAAGATAATGCAATAATTGCGGATGGTATAGCTAAAGACTTAGATAATCCAAATAAATCAACAAATAAAATGCCAAAATATGCTGCAATAGATCCCATCATTGCTGGGCCGTAAAATACCACTTGCATCCACCCAGCTAAGAAACCCCAAACCTTACCATAAATTTTCTCGATATAAATATAAATGCCACCAGTTTTGTCCATTTGAGAGCCAATTTCAGCTACGCTGATTCCTGACGCTAGCGTTAAAAGACCTCCAGCAATCCACGCTAGCATCGCTGCGTTTGTACTACCTGCTGATTCTAAGACACTGCCTTGCTTAAAAAATATACCAGAACCAATGATTGTTCCAACAACTAAAGCTAATGATGCTGTTAATCCAAAACCACGATTCAATTTCTGTTCATTATTTCCCATCATATCTCCAAGATAAATAGATGATATCTTTATTATTCATCAATACCCATCACATCAAATAAAAAAGTTCGGAAAGTCCGAGCTTTTAATTACTAAAATAATCCAGTCCCATCACGTGACGGACATCTTTCATTGTTTCCTCGGCGACAACATTGGCTTTATTTGAGCCTTCTTGCAACATGTTCAAAACCGCTGGGATATCTTGGGCGTATTCTTCGCGTCGTTGACGAATTGGTGCCATTTCAGCTTCCATGACATCTATCAAATGCTTTTTTATTTTCATATCACCTAAGCCACCAGCAGTATACTGATCTTTTAGTTCTTGAACACGTTTTTTATCCGGATCAAAAATATCTAAGTAAGTAAACACCACATTACCTTCAACATGACCAGGATCAGTAATATTGATATGTAAGGGATCTGTATACATTGACTTAACTTTTTTCACCAATGTATCCGCATCATCACTCAAGAAAATGCCGTTATTTAATGACTTGGACATTTTTGCATTACCATCTAAACCTGGTAAACGCCCTTGCCCCTTGGGTGGAAAAACACCAACTGGTTCAACTAGGACATCAGACTTATAAGCATTATTGAACGAGCGTACTAATTCACGTGTCTGCTCAAGCATAGGCTCTTGATCATCCCCTACCGGCACCTTTGTTGCTCGGAAAATAGCGATATCAGCTGCTTGTGATACTGGATATGTCAAAAATCCTGCAGGGATTCCCTCATCAAAGCCTTTTTGTTTAATTTCTGACTTAACTGTTGGATTTCTTTGTAACCGAGCGACACTAACCAAGTTCATAAAGTATTCTGTAAGTTCGAATAACCCTTTGATTTGTGATTGTACAAAAATGGTTGTCTTAGCTGGGTCAATACCAACCGCCAAATAGTCCAAGGCTACCTCAGTTAATGATTGACGTATTTTTTCTGGATTACGAGCATTATCTGTAAATGCTTGTGTATCAGCAATCATAACAAATGGCAAGTAATCGCCAGAATTTTGCATGCTCACACGGTTTTTTAACGATCCAATATAATGACCAATATGTAGTTTACCAGTGGGACGATCACCAGTTAAATAAATTTCTTTTGACATGTTCAAAACCTTCTATTAATTAGTTAACTCATTCTATTATACGTTAAATCTAGGAGCAGCGTTGAAGAAATTATCACAAAACAAAGTACGTTATTATTGACATTTTCCTATAAAACTTATACACTATCACTATTAAGAAGAAAGAGGTACGAGAACTTGTTGAACAATTTTTAAGATGTGGTGAATAAAAGCAATAGATTGTTTTTATGCGCTTTTCTTGAGATTGGTCTGCCTTTTTCGTACTAAACACGTAAACTGCCACCAGTCTCGCAAGTTGATTGGAGGCATTTTTTATGCAAGAAAACCCTCGTAAAGTATTTTTAGTTGGCTTAACAACTAATCAGGGAAACCTAGACTACGAATTAGAAGAACTAGCGAACCTAGCAAAAGCAAATAATCTTGAACCCGTTGAAACTTTTACCCAAAAGCTAGAACGACCAAATCCTAGCACTTACTTTGGTAAAGGTAAGGTCGAAGAGTTAGGTGAAGCTGTAAAAACTTATGACGTTGATATGATTGTTGTCAATGATGAATTGACACCTTCTCAAATTCGTAACCTAGAAAAAACAACAGATGCTACTGTTGTCGATCGTACTGGTTTAATTCTCGAAATTTTCGCACAACGAGCCCAGACTAAAGTTGCAAAACTCCAAGTTCAGTTAGCACGTTTACAATATCAATTACCACGCTTACGTAAAAGCATGTCAATTTCATTAGATCAACAAACAGGTACAGGTGGCGCAGGTTTCACCTCACGTGGTTCTGGTGAAACAAAGCTAGAACAATCTCGCCAACGTATTACGTCTCAAATGGTTCATGTTCGTCAAGAACTGGCTGATTTAGATAAAAGTGAAAATACGCGTTCAATGCAACGACACGCTAACAACTTACCAAACGTAGCACTGGTTGGCTACACAAACGCTGGAAAGTCTACCTTGATGAATCGTTTGTTGATGCGTTTTGGTGTTGGTGCAGACAATGATGATAGTAAGCAAGTGTTTGAAAAAGATATGCTATTTGCTACGCTAAACACCACAGTTAGACAACTGACTCTTCCTGATAAAAGACAGTTTTTATTAAGTGATACGGTTGGTTTCGTATCCAAGCTACCTCATAACTTAGTTGCTGCTTTCAAATCAACATTACAAGAAGCGGCAAATGCAGATCTAATACTGCACGTGGTGGATGTTTCAGACGAGCATTATAAAGCTATGATGGAAACAACTGAGAAAACATTAACTGAGATTGGTGTTACTGGTAAACCCGTTATTACAGTATATAACAAAGCTGATCGCACTGAGTTGCACTATCCGGACATCTCTGGCGATAACGTGATTACTTTGTCAGCACTAGATACCAATTCTCAAGATGCACTGATTGATCTCATTGTTAAACATATTTTTAACGACAGCGAAGTCGTAACTTTGCATATACCCTTTGATAAAGGAAATGTTGTTGCCCAATTAGCGGCAAAACATAAATTTATAGAAGAACAATATGACGAAACCGGTAGTTGGTTAACCATTGAGCTATCTGAAGTTGAGCGAAACTTATTTCAACAATATATTACGAAAGAAAAAAGCATGAATTCATAGGAATTCATGCTTTTTCTTGAAAGTAATTATGCCGACCGCCGGGCTCAAACCGGCGACCCCCTCATTACTAGTGAGGTGCTCTATCAACTGAGCTAGGTCGGCAAATTAAAGTACTCAGGTACTACAAGTGAATAATACCAGATACCTCAATATATAAATATGGCGGCGGCCATATTATACGGGTGACAGGAATCGAACCTGCACGGATTACTCCACTGGAACCTAAATCCAGCGCGTCTGCCAGTTCCGCCACACCCGCATGTATCACACAACCCTTTAATTCTACTGGAAAAACCTAAATCAGTCAAGAGGGTAATACAACTTAAATCAAAAAAATGTTAAAAAACTGCTATTCTAACGATTCCTTAGTCAATTGACGCATTTCAATGGCAAATTTAACAACAGTTCGAGCAACTGCATACATTGGCACAATCAATATCATGCCAAAAATACCCCAAAGATTACCGGCTACCATCAAAAGAATCATAATTGTTAATGGGTGAATTTGTAATGATTTTCCAATAACATTTGGATAAATAAAGTTTCCATCCAATTGCTGAACAACCATCATCACAATCATTACCAACAACATTTGTTTCCATGATTGTGTACTGGCAACAATCAACGCTGGTATAACCCCAATCCAAGGGCCAATATATGGCACAATGTTAGTAATACCAGCAATCACACCCAGTAACCATGCGTATGGTTCACCAATAATTAAATAACCCACAGCCATGGTCATCCCGACAAACAACATTTCAAGAGCTTGCCCCGATATATATCTTTCAATAGTTTTATCCATTTTAAGTGTCAATTCTTTGACATTATCAGCAAAACGAACCGGAAAAAGCTTCTGGATTGCTGGTAGCAAGCGATCACCATCACTTAGCATATAAAATAAAACGACTGGAATAGTCACGACATTAATCGTGACCGATGTAACCATCGAGACAGCACTGCCTAATGTACCTGCCGTAATAGTTAAAAAAGAAGCCGAGTACTTGCCAACAGCACTCTTTACTTCATCTATATCAATTGACAAATTTAAATTTGATAACCACTTACTTTGTAGTGAATCTGTTACAAAGCGCTGTACGTTTTGTGCAAATTCAGGTAATGCAGTAATTAAATTAGTAATTTCCGCCACTAGAGTTGGTATCAATAAAATCAAGGAACCAGCTATCACGGCTAGGAACAACACAAAAGTAATTATAACAGCCAGTTGATGCGGCATTTTATGCCCTTTAACTGTAATTTTCTTTAAAAGTGTCAAAACAGGTTTCAAAACATAGTACAAAGATCCGGCGACAATCAATGGTACAAAAACCGTGGAAATAAATACTGAAATTGGTTTCATTAGAAAATCAAATCGGGAAACAATCAAAATTAAGAGCGATAGCGCTAATAATTCAATGGTCCAAAAAAATATATTTTTGTATTTAGAATTCGGTATCATATAATTTCTCCAATAATTTATGTTGTACCTTTGGTAAGCTTAATGCCGACCACTCATCAGAACTAAAATATTGTTGATTATCATTCAACATAGCTGTTTCTTGCTTCACTAACCAAATTTCCCATCGACGATGTGTAAAAATATGTGTCACGGGCTTAATATTTAACTGTTGACCCGTAATTGATTCTATACTTTCAATTTGTGTTAGTGGAAATGTCCAAAATCCAGCCAACAAACCGCTATCCGGTCGTTTTTCAAATAATAATTTACCATCTTTTTCAAAAACTGAAGCCATAAACAACTGTTTTACTGGTCGTTGTTTCGTGGTTTTAACAGGGTATTGATCCTCAACACCATCTCGAAAAGCCGCATTAAATTCACGCACCGGTGAATACAAGCTATCGGGATTTTTGGTTGTCATATAACTTGATCCCAAATCCATAATTGCTTGGTTAAAGTCCCCTGGTCTTTCCGGATCAACAATTGGCGCAATAATATCATAAAATATCTTACGTGATTTTGTATCAGCAATGTCAGCGTCAATTTTAAGTAATCTACTAAAAACACGATATTGGTTGCCATCAACTGCTGGGACTACCTCATTGAAACTTATTGACGCAATAGCTGCCGCTGTATATGGACCCACTCCTGGCAAGCTTTGCAGATCATCACTACTCTCTGGCCATTGCCCATGCAATTCATTGACAACAAACTGCGCCGCCTTTTGTAAGTTTCGCGCTCTCGAGTAGTAGCCTAAACCCTCCCATAATTTGAGCACAACATCCTCTGGTGCGGTCGCTAAATCACCAACCGTTGGTAACGATGTCATAAAGCGATCAAAATACGGAATAACTGTATCTACGCGTGTCTGTTGCAGCATAATTTCCGAAACTAAAACGCGATAAGGATCATGATTGACACGCCATGGCAAGTGCGCTCGCCCTTCTTTATCATACCAATTGAGCAATGTTTTACGAAATTCTTTAATTGTTTGTTCATTCCAAGTTTCCATAATATATATTGTAACACTTGTAATCGTATAGATTTTGCCGTATAATTATTATTTGTATGAAATCATTGAATAAAAAAGGAGCACAATCATGGTATTAAAGAAGCCACTTAACTCATTTGCACGTGCCCGCAAAGTTAGTCATAGCGCTGCTAAGAAACAACGTCAAGCTGCTATCGCAAAATTGCAACAATGGGCAAAAGGTAAGTCAGAAGAATTACCTTCTACAAAGTAATTTTATTGACTACTTAAAACCAGTATTTATACTGGTTTTTTGTTTGCATTTTTATGAATAAAAACCATGAAAGGTAGGATACTGTTGAATATAACACAAAAGCAAAAAACAATCTTAATCATATTAGTTATCGGCACCTTTTTAGGCTTTTTGAATCAAACATTAATGAATGTTGCCTTGCCAGATATCATGCGTGAATTTCATATTTCCACAGACTTGGGTCAATGGATGACAAATGGCTACATGTTAGTCAATGGTGTGATGGTTCCGTTAACAGCTTTTCTGATTCAACGCCTAACAACACGTACACTATACTTGACCGCCGCTGGACTATTCGCCGTCGGAACAGTAACTGCTGGATTTGCGCCAACATTTGATGTCCTCATTATCGGGCGTATGATTCAAGCAATGGGCGCCGGTGTATTCGGCCCTTTAATGAACGTCGTTGTCATGAACTTGTTTTCGCCCAATGAACGCGGATCTGCAATGGGAACAATCGGTTTGGCGCTTAATTTCGCCCCTGCTTTGGGTCCCAGCTTGTCGGGATTAGTCGTTACTAATTTAAGTTGGCGCTTCCTATTTTATCTTGTCGCACCATTAATTATTGCGAACTTCATCTTGGCTTATTTCTTACTACAAAATATTGGGCAACAAAAGAGGTTAAAATTCGATTTTATCGGCGTTGTTTTGTCAAGTATTGGTCTTGGATCATTACTTTACGGATTTTCTAACGCAGGTGCAACCCCTTGGAATGAGTTTACTGTATGGGGATTTGTATTAATAGGTATTATTGTTACAAGTTTATTCATTTGGCACCAGTATACAACTAAAACACCATTGTTAAATATGTCCGTATTTAAATATAGACAATTTAACGTTGCTGTTTTAATCAACGTTGTTTTGATGATTGCTATGTACGGTGGTGCACTGATGTTACCCCTCTATATGCAAAATGTGCGTGGTACCACGGCTTTTCAATCAGGTCTAGTGTTGTTTCCTGGTGCCTTAGTAACCGCATTTTTATCACCGTGGAGTGGTCGTTTATATGATCGCTACGGTGCTAAATACTTAACATTAGTTGGTATTATGATTACAGCGTTTGGCACTTTTATTTTAGCTTCTCTGACATTAACAACTTCACTTTGGCTCGCTGTTCTCGGACAGTTTGTCCGTCAACTTGGACTAGTCTTGGTCCTGATGCCAATTCAAACAGAGGCCTTCAATGCGTTACCTTTAACACTCATTCCTGATGGATCTGCCATGTTTACTACAATCAGACAACTTGCAGCATCATTTGGTACAGCCGCTTTGGTAACAATTATGACGAAAAGTGCACTTAACTATGGTCATAAACACGCACACCTCAGTGCTGAAATAGTTGATTTGCATGGTGTACAAGTAACTTTTTTAACTGCTGCATTCTTAATGTTGGTTGCAGCAAGTTTAACTAGCCTACTAAAACTTAAAACACGCGCCACATAAAATAAACAGATATTGTTTGCTATAATGTAACTATAAAACACAAAGGAGTCTCGACTATGAATTATGGTTTCATTGGTGCTGGCAACATGGCTACTGCGATGATTAAAGGCTTGATTTACGCAGGTATTGATAGCAAAAATATTTATGTTTCCTCTCCACACAGTGCGGCTAAATTGGCAGCAAATTTACATATCCAAGCAGCCGACTCAGAAACAATCGCAAAAAAGTGTGATATTGTCATTATCGCTTTCTTGCCTAACCAACTACGTACGCTGGGTAATTCTTTAAACCTAGACGGTAAAATTGTTATTTCAGTACTTGCGCAAGTGACGATTGCGGATCTTGATGAAGTGTTCCCAACAGCTTTTAATGTTCGTTCATTACCCAATATTAACTCAGCAATCGGTAAAGGTAGTACCGCTTTAGCATTTTCAAAGCGTTTAAACGAGGGTCAAATTGAAGTAGTGCAAAATTACTGGCATTTGTTAGGTACTACTAGTGTCCTTGATGAACAACATTTCGCTATTTTTTCAGCAATCGCGGGTTCAGGTCCTGCATTTGTCCTCAAATTTATCGATGCATTAACTCAGGCTGGCATCAACAACGGATTAGATGGAGAGAGTGCAGCCGCCATTGCTGCTTCAACTGTGGCTGGTACAACTGAAACCCTACAAAAATCAAATAGCGATGCAGTAACATTAATGAACAACGTTGCTTCTCCAGGCGGGTCCACTCGTGCTGGATTGGATAATTTTGAACAGAATGATTTTGATACTATTGTGAACTCAGCCATCAATGCTACCGTTAATCATAAACATACTTAAGCGTTCTTAGAACGCTTTTTATTTGCATTTTTTATACACAAAAAAAGCCACAACCTAAGTTGTGACTTTTGATAGCTCGTGAGAGAATCGAACTCTCGATTCTGCCGTGAAAGGGCGGCGTCTTAACCACTTGACCAACGAGCCATGATCAATATGTCATTTGTTTCAATCAAACAACTATATTAGTATATCAAGAATACTAATTATCGTCAACCCTTTTCTTCAAAGTCATTAATTTTGTCGGATCAATCTGTTGTCTGGGCTGAGTTGGCATACTTTTATAGTATTTCCAAGGTGTCTTTGGATCGAATTCTATGTCAGTTGTTACTGGGAACCCATTTTTAAAACGAGTTAATAACCACTTTTTTAGTGGCTTAGGTACTCCCAATAGATCAAAATCGGCTGGAGAAACAGCGTACCTAATAGACTTTTCATCATTTAATTTTACTTTCTGAACCCAATTTGGGTCAGCAATCAGCGCTCTACCCATGGCTGCAAAGGTCACTCCTTCATCGAGTAATGACTCAACTTGCATCGGTTGCTTAATGAGTCCTGCTACCATTAGTGGCACATTATCTGGTAAAACTTCCGTATAATAAGTCGTTATTTGTTTGACGGCTTTTGCGTCACGAAAAGGCTTTTGAAAAGCATCCTTTAGTGATAGATGTAAATAATCTATCTGTAGAGTAACCAACCTTTGTACAAAAGCTAATGAGTCTGCCAATGTAATCCCTGGGGTAGTTGATTCCTCTGGAGACTGCCTATAGCCCAGTAAAAATGGACGCTCTGCATACTTATCGATGGTATCACCGACCTTAGCGGTAACCGCTAACCCAAAACGCATTCTTTTTTCTAAAGTCCCACCCCAAATGTCTTGGCGTCGGTTACTTTCTGGTGAAAAAAACTGTTGTAATAAATACAAATTGGCACCATGCAACTCAACACCATCGAATCCAGCTAATATGGCCCGTTTTGTTGCTGCTGCAAAATCCTCAATTGTTTGCGAAATTTCCTCATGTTTAAGCTCACGAGGCGTTTCATGGCTACCGTGAGGGTAAGGCTGAGCAGAAGCTGAAACAATTTGTTCACCACGCAAAATTGTTTGGTTTGATTGACGACCAGATGCAAATAACTGCAAAATAGCCTTAGCACCACCAGAATGAATTGCACTAGCTAACCTTGACAGTCCCTCAATCTTATCGTCATCAGCAGCTGAAAGGCCACCTTCCCAGCCTTTTCCGAGTTCATTAACGTATGCTGCCTCAACAATAATCATTCCCGGACCATTTGAACGCATTTGATAATATTTCAGTTCATTATCTGACACACTGCCATCTTCCAGAGAGCTTTTTAGCGTAGTTGGTGCCATAACTATATGGTTTCGAACTGTTATTGGTTTATTTTTAAATGTATATGAGTCTAAAAAATCGTAATTTATTTGCATAAATTTATTATAACGAAAAAAAACGCCAAATGGCGACTTTCTTTTTTATAAAACTAAATTTTAATACCAACCAGTAGAATTTGAATGTGCCAAAGCGTTAACAGCAGTACCATAACGGGCTGCAATATATGCCTTCATAGCATTCAATTGATCATTGTAGTCGGCAGTGTTACCACCGTAAATAGAACGTGCTTGTGCAGATAATTGACCCAAGCCATAGTATTGACCGTTAGTAGCATTAACATTTCCACTTGATTCACGTGCAATCAGTGCATTCAAAGCAGCTGTTTCTGATGATGAAGATGATGACGTTGTTGTTGAGCTAGTAGCAGCTGTTGTTGTTGAAGCTGTTTGTGTTGAAGTTGAAGCTGTGTTATCAGTTGAAGATGTTGTTGAGGCTGCTTGTGTTGTTGATGAAGTATCAGCAGCAGCTGTTGTTGTTGAAGCTGTTTGTGTTGAAGTTGTGTCATCTGTGGCAAAACTCAAATGTTGTCCTGTAACGATCCAGTTAACATTTGAAATATTGTTTTGAGCAGCAATTTTGTCAACTGAAACGTTGTACTTTGCTGAAATTTTATTTAATGTGTCACCTGATTGAACAACATAATCTGTTGTATCGGCACTTGCATGGGCTCCTCCGAACGCTAAGGCACCGGCAACACCGGCAGCGATTGTCAAAGTCTTCTTAATATTAAACATATATATTTGTACTCCTAAAGTTGTCTGTTCTGATTTAGATACACCAGAATTGGCACATCCATGTAATTAACTTACGAGTATTAGTTTAGTCGTTGAATATAATAGACAAACGTCTGGAACATATCAAGAATATTACATACTATTATTTACTATACACTCTACTATCACCTTGTCTTATAACAATCTTAATATTTGGTTATCTGCTTAATATAGATGTTTTCTGTCTTTTTTAATTGCACTAAAATGTAGTTTTTAGCCTAAAAATGTCATTATATCTTACTTTGAACTAGGACTTATTATCGATATTCAATCATTTTTTCATTATAAAAACCCTCGAAACAATTATTTCGAGGGTTTAAATTCTTTTTATTTAGCGACCAGATTTCAGAGCCGCAACGTGAATACGGTTCACCGCACGCATTAAAGCAATTCGTGCGCGACGTAATTCAGCGTCATTATGATCATCTTGTGCATGTGCCAAACGTGCTTCCGCACGCTCCTTGGCGCTTTCAGCACGCGACACATCAATCACATCCGAAGTTTCAGCACTATCGGCTACAACTGTCAAAGTATCATTTGAAAACTCAGCAATACCACCATTAACAGCCAATGATTCCTTATCATCACCGCGCTTGACGATTAACTCATCAATTGTTAGAGCTGCTAATATCGGTACGTGCTTTGCCATGATACCCACTTGACCACCTTGAGTGTTTACAACAGCGATATCAATACCACTTTCATTGTAAACTTCACCCGCTGGTGTCACGATTTGAACAGTAATGCCTTTTGTTGCAGTTGTTGTTTCATCTGCCATATGTCAATACCCCCTTATTGGGCCATTGTCTTGGCTTTTTCAACAACCTGTTCAATAGCACCAACGTTACGGAATGCATCTTCTGGCAAATCATCATATTTACCATCCAAAATTTCCTTGAATGAACGTACAGTTTCAGCAACTGGTACATATTCACCATTGATACCAGTAAACGTTTCGGCAACTGAAAATGGTTGTGACAAGAAGAATTGAATACGACGTGCACGGTTAACAGTCGTCTTCTCTTCATCTGACAATTCATCCATACCCAGAATTGAAATGATATCTTGCAATTCACGATAACGTTGCAGTGTACGTTGTACTTCAGTAGCAACTTCATAATGTTCTTGACCAACAATTTGTGGATCCAAAGCAGAAGAAGTTGATGCCAAAGGATCAACGGCTGGGTAGATACCTTGTTGTGTCAATGCACGTTCCAAGTTAGTTGTTGCATCCAAATGCGCGAATGTTGTAGCAGGCGCTGGATCAGTATAATCATCGGCAGGCACATAAACGGCTTGAATTGAAGTAACTGAACCCTTCTTAGTTGAAGTAATTCGTTCCTGCAATTGGCCCATTTCTGTTGCCAATGTTGGCTGATAACCAACGGCTGATGGAATACGTCCCAACAAAGCTGACACTTCAGAACCAGCCTGAGTGAAACGGAAAATGTTATCGATAAACAACAACACATCCTTACCTTCATTATCACGGAAGTTTTCAGCCATTGTCAAACCTGTTAAGGCAACACGCATACGTGCACCTGGTGGTTCGTTCATTTGACCATAAACCATGGCAGTTTGTTTCAAAACGCCTGATTCTTCCATTTCATGGTACATGTCATTACCTTCACGGGTACGTTCCCCGACACCAGTAAAGACCGAAATACCGTTGTGGCCTTGCGCAATGTTGTGAATTAATTCTTGAATCAGAACTGTCTTACCAACACCGGCACCACCAAACAAACCAATTTTTCCACCACGAACATATGGAGCAAGCAAATCAATAACTTTAATACCTGTTTCCAATATCTCTGTCGAGCTTGTCAACTCATCATACTTTGGTGCATCACGATGAATTGAGCTACGACGAACATCAGAAGCAATTGCACCATTATTATCTACAGGTTCACCCAATACGTTGAAGACACGACCAAGTGTAGCTTCACCAACTGGAACCTCAATAGGATTACCAGTGTCAACTACTCCCATGCCTCGTTGGAGCCCGTCTGTTGAGTCCATGGCAATCGTGCGGACAACGCCGTCACCCAAAGCCAAAGATACTTCAACTGTCAATGATTGCCCATTACCCTTATCAATTACAAGGGCATTGTTGATATCAGGAACTTGTTGCCCTGCTTCAAACGCAATATCGACGACCGGACCAATCACTTGTACGACTTTTCCAGTACTCATTGTCGTTTCCTTTCAGTTTTTAAGTATAAGGCTATACATGAACTGAACCGACCAATGCCAAAGTAGCCATTGGTTTTGATTCCTTTATTATGTTATACCAAATACATTCCTACACAAATAAATGTGCGTATTTTTAATATAGATTGAATGGCATTAATTAGCTTATTCCAAAGCCGCCATACCACCAGTAATTTCAGTAATTTCAGTCGTAATTGCTGCTTGACGTGCACGGTTGAACTGTAATTCTAAACGACCAATAAGATCTTTCGCATTATCAGTTGCACCCTTCATCGCTGTAGATGAAGCAGCGTGTTCAGCCGTTTTTGCATCAAGCACTGCTTCATACACTAAACTTTGCGCAAACTGTGGCAAAACAACGTTCAATACTGCTGTTGTATCTGGTTCGATTTCATAAGTTGCTTGAACATTAAGTTCAGCTTTTTGTTCTTCCGTTCCACCCATTGCATTCAGAGTGTCCCCAGTTAGTGGCAATAATTGCACGTCCCTGTATTCACTAGTCAAACGGTTCACGAAATGGTTATAAACCACATGAAGTGCGTCAAACACTTCATTTTCATATAGACTTGTCACCGTTTTAACAACCGAACGAATTTCATTAAATGTTGGAACATCTGACACACCGCGGTGTTCTAAAATAACCTCAAACCCACGTTTCTTATAAAAATCAGCTCCATTACCACCGACAGCCAAAATCGTTGTATTGCTTGTATCCAAATTCAGATTTTGCATTAAAACATTGGTTTGTTTAATAACATTTGCATTGTATGATCCAACTAACCCACGATCTGATGTGACCACCAGAATACCAGTTTTTTTAATTGGACGTTGTGCAATCAATGGAATATGATCAGCATCTGCATTATCAAAGAGGTGAGCTGAAACTAAATGTTCAACAACTGCCTCTAAACGAGCTGCATAAGATCCATACCCTGCACTGTATTTTTGAATTTGACTTAATTTTGCCGTTGAGACCATTTGCATGGCACTCGTAATTTGACGTGTTTTTTTAGTGGATGAAATACGACGCTGAATATCTTGCAAAGAAGCCATAACAGCGCCTCCTTTTATTCTGCTGATTCAGATCCAGCAAATCCAGCCTTAAAGGCTTCGATTGCTGCATTCAAATCAGCCTCTTCAGGTAAGTTCTTTGTTTCAACAATTGCTTTGAATAATTCTGAAGCATTTGCATCAACATATGCAATCAATTCATCTTGGAAACGTTGAATATCTGCTACTTCAACATCATCCAAGTAACCATGTGTCAATGCATATAATACAACAACTTGATGTTGTACGGGCATTGGTTTGTTCAATGGCTGCTTCAAAATTTCAACAGTACGACGTCCACGAGCAAGCTTTGCTTGGGTTGCTGAATCCAAGTCAGAACCAAACTGCGCGAAACTTTCTAACTCACGGAAAGACGCCAGATCCAAACGCAATGTACCAGCAACCTTCTTCATAGCCTTAATCTGCGCATCACCACCAACACGTGAAACAGAAGTTCCAGCGTCAATGGCAGGACGGACACCAGCATAGAATTGATCAGCATCTAAGAACACTTGACCATCAGTAATAGAAATTACGTTTGTTGGAATATACGCAGAAACATCACCGGCCTGCGTTTCGATAAATGGCAAAGCAGTCATTGAACCGCCACCTAATTCATCGCTCAACTTAGCCGCACGCTCTAGTAAACGTGAGTGCAAGTAGAAAACGTCACCAGGATAAGCTTCACGTCCTGGTGGACGACGAAGAATCAATGACAGCTCACGATAAGCCGTGGCTTGCTTTGATAAATCATCATACACGATCAAAACGTGCTTGCCATTATACATGAATTCTTCACCCATGGCTGCACCAACATAAGGCGCCAAATACAACATTGGTGCTGGTTCGGAAGGACCAGCATTAACAACAATTGTATAGTCCATAGCGCCCATTTGACGTAAGGTTTCAACTTGTGCACGCACAGTTGAATTCTTTTGGCCAATGGCAACATAGATAACGATCATGTTTTGATCTTTTTGATTCAAAATTGTATCGATGGCCAAAGAAGTTTTACCTGTCTTACGGTCACCAATGATTAACTCACGTTGTCCACGTCCAATTGGAACAAGGGCATCGATTGCTTTAATACCTGTCTGTAATGGTTCGGAAACGGATTTACGTTCCATAACACCAGGTGCTTTTACTTCTACAGGGCGTGTCTTATCTGTCTTGATTTCACCCAATCCATCAATTGGTTGACCCAAGGCGTTAACAACGCGTCCGATTAATTGTTCGCCAACTGGCACTTCCATGATGCGGCCAGTACGCTTTACTGTGTCACCTTCGCGAATATCGTCAAAACCACCAAGAATGATAATTCCAACTTCGCTCGATTCGAGGTTTTGGGCCATGCCGTAAGTGCCATTAGCAAATTCGACAAGTTCACCAGCTAAGGCATTTGCCAAGCCAGTTGCACGGGCCACACCATCACCAACATAAGTGACAGTTCCCACTTCTTCTACAGTTAGCGTTGTGTCGAACTTTTCGAGCTGTTGCTTAATTAAAGCAGAAATTTCTTCAGCTTGAATAGCCATTATTCTTCCTCACTAACCTAATAATTGTGCCTTCATTTTGGCAATTTTTGTTTGCAAGCTACCATCAATTAAAGTTGATTGTGACTGCAAGATAACACCACCAAGGATGCTTTCATCAACTACGTTTTCAATATTAACTTGCTGTGCACCTGTTTTTGATGCAAAGACAGAAGCTAATTTATCTAAACGTCCATCGTCTAGTGCAACAGCCGTAGTTGCTTGCACATCCACGATGCCATTTACTTCATTATATTGGCTGACAAATTCATCAACTACAATTGATAAAATGTTCAAACGATTGTTAACCTGTAACAGCTTAACCAAATTTTTAACTGAGTCAGTGCTGTTACCTGTTAATGTTTTTAACAGATCATCACGTGAAGCAATAGCAACGTCCGCTGATGAGGCAATAGTTATGAAATTTTGGTTTTCATCAAGCACTGTTTTAATTGTGCGTAAATCCGTCAAAACCTCATCAACATTATCTTGTTCGCCAGCAAGTTCAAAAATTGCTTTGGCGTATTGGTTAGCAATATCTTTAATATTCTTTGCCATCCCAATACTCCTTATTTAGTTTCTAAATCTGAAATGTAAGCATCAATTAATGCTTGTTGATCATTTAACGATAGTTCTTTTTGCATTAACTTTGAAGCGATTGCCACCGAAAGGGCTGCAACATCGTTTTTTGCACCAGAAATTGCGTCTTCCTTGAGCTTTTGTGCATCTGTCTGCGCTTGTTGGCTGACAGAAGCTGCGCGATCGTTAGCTGCAGAGACGATTAGGTCACTTTGCTTTTGAGCGCTAGCTTTTGCATCATTAACCACTTTTGTGGCATTTTGACGTGTTTCAGCCAATTCAGCTTGACGTTGTGATGCTAATTTCTCTGCCTCTTGACGAGCTACTTCAGCACCGTCAATGTCAGAAGAAATTTTATCAGCACGTTCATCAAGAACTTTTGTCAATGGTCCGTAGGCCACCTTCTTCAAAATGAGCATCAACAAGAGGAAGGCGATGATAATAAACAGCATATTTCCAAGTGGAAGTGCTGCCAATGTTGTTATTCCCAACATGATTTTCCTCCGCTACTATTGTGTGATTACTTGCCCATCAACATGAAGGCGAAGACAATTGACAAAATTGGCATAACTTCGACCAACGCAACACCCAAGAACATACGTGACAACAAACGACCTTCAAGTTCTGGTTGACGGCTCATGCCTGCCAAGAACTGTGAAATCAAAACACCGTTACCAATACCACCACCAACGGCGGCTCCAGCAGCTGCAAGACCTGCTGCGATTACACCAAGATTGTGCAAATCCATTAGATTTCTCCTTATTCGTAGCGCACACACAAGAACTATTTCAAGCGTGCGCATTTATACTATTTTAGATGATACGCTCTCGCGTTTTATAAGCAAACCAACTCGTGTTATAGAATCATTATTTACACAGTGCCTCTGTAACACAAATCTCATTTGCTTTGCAATAACACTCTTACTCGTTACCCGACAACTGTGAGATGAATACACCTGTCAAAATGACAAACACATATGCCTGAATACCACCGATGAAGAGTGAAAAGCCTTGCCAGACCATTTCAATCGGCAATGCCAGCACTGACCAGAGCCCATTAAAGTGCCCAGGCCAGGCCAAACTGTTAGCCACGAGCGTTAGTAACATTTCACCAGCGAAGATGTTACCAAACAAACGCAGTGACAACGTCAAGAAATTGGCTAATTGTTCAATAATATTCAACGGAAGCATCCATGAATATGGGGTGAAGAACATGTTCTTAATATAGCCCTTAAAACCAAGTTCTTGAACGCCCATACCGTGAGCAACCATCAACGACATAATTGCAAGCGTCATTGTTACAATCGGATCAGCAGTTGGTGACTTAATATAAGTCACACCATCGCCAAGCTTAAACTGTATTAGCAAGCCCATTTCGTTTGACACAATTACAAAGAAAAACAATGTAAATGCGAACAAACCAAACTGGCGCGCTTGCTTCTTTGTTAGCTGTCCATTCACGATACCGTTGGTGAAATCTAACAAATATTCGATTGCGTTTTGCCGTTTGTTAGGCTTTACACTAAGTTTGCGGGTTAACACAATTGAGACAATGATAACAATTGCCATAGCCAGCAACGTTGAAATAATCGTTGTCCAATCAAAGGTTAGACCAAGAAACTTAAACGTTGCCGTTGGGTCATCCATGCGCCTTCTCCTTTCTCATATAATTTGGCGAAATGGTCGAAATCGGCTATTCGTCATAACATAAAATATATGATACGCCTTTCATTTTGAAATTCAACTGTTTACCGCGATGTTTTTCACAAACTTTTTGTTTTCCTTAAGAGAAACGTTGTTAGTTAAGTTCTTCCGACCTAAATATAAGAATAATAACGTTTATCAGGATTTTTACATTATTTTAAATGTATACGTTTACAATTTCTGTTCGTATCACAAACTTTAACATTTTTATAGAATAGTAAATTTCAGACCAATGTTTATTGACTGTCTAATCATTAATAAAAAAGAACCGAATTTTTAACAAATTCCGCTCTCTATGATTTACTTTTCACTTGCAGCCACTTTTGGCAACACCAAATTCAATACAATGCCCAAAATAGTAGCAATGGCAACACCAGAAAAATCAACTTGTGTGCTTAATTGTAAATGAAAGTTTCCAATACCGACAACCATAATAGGTGCTGCAATCATTAAATTACGTTTCTTACTATAATCAACCTTATTGTCAACGATAACTTGCAACCCTGCAGCCGCAATGACACCATACAACATAAAGCCAACACCACCCGTAACAGCGCCAGGGATCGTCGAAATCAAAGCTGATAGCTTACCAACAAAACTAAAAACGACCGCAAAAAAGGCTGCTCCACCAATGACCCAAACTGAATAAACACGGCTCAATTGCATAACGCCAATGTTTTCACCGTAAGATGTTACCGCTGGTCCACCAATCAATCCAGCAACAACAGAAGCCGTACCATCCCCCGTTAAGGTACGTTTCAAACCTGGATTTTCAAAAAAATCAGTCCCAGTGATTTTTGACAAAACCATCAAATGTCCTAGATGCTCAGACAGCGTAACTAAAGCTAATGGTGCCATGCTCAGTACAGCCGCTGGATAAAAGACGAAACCATCTTTACCAATGAACGTCTCAAAATTAGGTAATTGGAACCAATGGGCAGAAGCCACAGGGCTTAAATCTACTAGACCAGTGATTAAAGCCACAATATAACCAAAGATAATTCCAAGTAGCACTGGCAATAGTCCTAAAAATCCCCTTAAAAACATATTAAAAGCAATCGTTGCCAGCAACGTAACCAACGCGACCGTAAACACACGAATATCATAATGTCCATTCATGGTAGTCGCTGAGGAAGCAGCAGAACCAGCTAGACTCAAGCCAATTACCATGATGATAGGTCCCACGACCTCAGCTGGGAAAATATGCTCAATCCAAGCAGTGCCAGTAAAAGTTACAATGAAAGCAACAACCAAATATACTAGCCCAACAGAGATAATTCCTTGCGCTACGGCTGGATAACCAACTGTCTTCAGCAAGGACGTCATGGGAATAATGAAAGCAAAGCTCGAACCCATGTAAGCTGGTACTTTACCACGTGTAATCAGTAAATGAAGCAGTGTACCGACTCCTGATGTAAACAGGGCTACTCCAGGATTGAGGCCAACGAGTAATGGCACTAAAACAGTAGCGCCGAACATAGAAAACAGATGTTGCAATGATAAACCTAACCATGTAAAAAAGGGTGGCTTATCATGTAAATCATAAATCGCATTATTTTGATTTTTTGACATAAGGGGGTCTCTCCTGCAGAATATACTTATTTTATTATAAACAAAATTCCAAAATAATGTCGAAAGATTGCATAAAAAAAGACACACTACTCAATCTATGAAACAGCATATCTTTTATGAATTAAATTACTTAGTTAATGTCTTTTTTGATACGACTGACAAATCATCAGCCAAATCATATACCAATGGTTGTCCGTTAGCAATTTCAACATTCAAAATGTCGTCATCTGAGATGTTTTCCAAGTGCTTAACCAAGGCACGCAATGAGTTACCGTGAGCGGCAATAACCACGTTTTTACCAGCTTTTAAATCTTTTGAAATGTCTGATTCCCAGAAAGGCAATACACGTTCCAAAGTAATTTTCAAGTTTTCACCCAATGGCAATTCACCTTCAGGTACATCGGCGTAGCGACGATCAAATGCTGGGTAAGTATTACCTTGTACTGTCATTGTTTCATCATATGAGTCCAACAATGGTGGCAAAACGTCGTATGAACGACGCCAGATGTGAACTTGCTCGTCACCCCACTTTTCAGCAGCTTCGGCTTTGTTTTGACCTTGCAATGCGCCATAATGACGTTCATTCAAACGCCATGACTTTGCTTCTGGAATAAACAATTGTCCTGCTTCTTCTAAAGCCAAGTGCAATGTTTGGATTGCACGCGTCAAAACTGACGTATATGCTTGGTCAAATTGAATACCTTCAGCAGCCAAAAGATCGCCAGCTTCTTTGGCTTGGGCAATACCTTTTTCAGACAACTTTGTGTCAATCCAACCATTAAACAAGTTTAATGCATTCCATTCACTTTGACCGTGACGGATTAATACTAACTTAGCCATGTGTGCTAAACTCCTTAGTTTGTGTTTAATTTAACGACTATATTATACCACGTTTTGGTGACACAAAAAAACACACAACTTATATAAGTTGTGTGTTCCAAAAGAAATTAACCCTTTGTGATGTTTGTTGCTTGCAAACCGCGGTCTGAAGTTTCAACGTCAAATGTAACTGCTTGACCTTCGTCAAGAGTCTTGAAGCCGTCGCCTTGGATTGCTGAGAAGTGTGCAAATACATCTTCGCCGCTTTCGCGTGTGATGAATCCGTAACCCTTTTCTCCGTTAAACCACTTTACTGTGCCTTTTTCCATGATATGTTTCTCCTTTGGTGTGCTCACCAAGTTTTATTGTTCGTAATTTAAATAATTGGTACTGAGCGCCTTCCGAGAAAAACAAATCAAAATCAAAAACTTTTATTACTCTTACAGTGTAACACATCCATAAAAATTAGCAAGTATTACGCATATTAATTTAAATCCTATGATGAAATCATTTACTATCTAGAGCTGCCTTAACTGCCTTAACCTGCATTTGCGCTGCTTTGTCAGGATCTTTTTGAGCTAATTCTGCTAATTGCTTTTGTTGTTCAGCAGCAGCAGCTTTTTCAGCATCTGTTTTAGGCGTCATTTTAGCAGATAGTGATTTTGCCTGAGTAGTTGTCAAGGCAATCCAGGTACTTGGTACTTGATAAATAGTACGTCGATGCTTCAAACTCTTATTATTATCAGCAATTCCAAACAATAATTTGTAAGTATTGTTTTTATAAACCCAACGTGTCGTTTTTGTGACCTTGTATGCTTTGTTTCCAGCGATACTTTCTCGTCTAGAAGTTGTTTTCAAATCTGGCTTTGCCACGAAAGTTTTCTTAGCATCGGAACTTGTTTTATAAATATAAACATTTTCTTTACCATTAGTTCCAACACCTTGATACAACAGCATACCAAATCCTTGATTAGCATCACCCGCTGTATAAATTTGCTGTTTTTTGGTCGTCGTAACTGCTTTCATACCATAATGATCGTGCATGTTTGCAACAATGCCAATCACAGAAATAATTAAACCGATAAACATAATCAGAGCGGTTAGCAAACGAATAACACGGTTTTCTAACATCATATTTGCTAAAAAGCCTAGCAGCGCAAATACTGCCATAATTAAAATAATCATTTTGACGCCTCCATCTTTGATGGTGTGTTTACCTTACCGCTGTGCAATGTAAATGCAATAATAACAGCTACAATGGCAAAGGATGCTGCCAGAAGAAATGAAGCATGAAAACCTTTCAACGTCGCATCAATCATTTTTTGTGCCCATTCTAACGGATCTTGCCCTTTTAAGGCAGATGATGGCTTATTATTATCTGTTACTGATTGCATCATTGAAGCCAAAATAGCTGTTCCTAGGGATGAAGCAATTTGACGCATTGTGTTGTTAGCTGCCGTTCCTTGTGCAGCAGTCTCTGGAGACAAAGCACCCATAGCTGATGCTGTTAGCGGCATCATAACCATGGCAATACCAAACATACGCAATGTGTAAAGTGCTGTGATATATATAGACGGCGTATCAGCGGTCATATAAAACAATGGTAGTGTGCCAATAATTAAAATAGTAAAACCAGTAATAGCTAAACGCTTAGCGCCATGCTTGTCATAGAATGCACCGGCTAATGGTGAAATAAGTCCCATCATTAATGCACCCGGTAATAATGTTAATCCTGAGTGCAAAGGCGTCATGCCACGAATATTTTGTAAGAAGATTGGCAGAATCATTTCAACCCCAATCATGGACATCATAGCTAAAGAAACCAAAATTGTCGTAATCGTGAACTGCCTATTTTTGAATACTGACATATCTAAGAATGGCTTATCCATTCTTGATTGATGCCACATAAATTCTGCAATAATTAAAATACCTGCTATTAATGGTAAGATAACCCAACCAAGGTCGCCCCAACCATGTGTTGATACCATGGCAAAACCGAATAGTAACAATCCAAACCCAAATGTCGATTCGATTAGTGAACGCACATTAAGAGAAATATTCCTAGTAGGTAAAACATCGTGGAATACAAAGAATGAGGCAATAATAACAATAATGACGACTGGTAAGTCAATTAGAAATATAGAGCGCCAAGAATTTTGTAACGTGAAACCCAGAAAAGTATGATCTTTCTCCAAAATCCACCCTGATAGTGTTGGTCCGATGGCAGGTGCCATACCAACAACTAGACCACCCAAGCCCATGGCTTTTCCACGTGACTCTGCATCAAACAGCGTCAAGGATACGACCTGCATCAGAGGCATCAAGACACCAACTGCCATTGCTTGTAATACACGTGCAACCATTAGTAACCAGAATGCATTTGTTGGTGTCATAAAGGCCAAAAAAGTTCCGGCTGTAAATAAGCTCAACGCTGATAAATAAAGCGTTTTTGTGGGAATTCTTGTCGTTAAGAAGGCTGAAACCGGCACCATAATACCGTTAGCCATTAAGAATATGGTCGTCAACCATTGTACGGTAGAGGCATTAACATCAAAAGCCTTCATCAGTGCTGGTTGTGCTGTTCCAAGTGAGGTCTGCATCAGCATCACCGAGAAGACACCAACCAATAAGACGAGCATCATAGCTAAGCGATTGACGCTTTTACCATGTGTATCTGTAATTGTATCTGACATGTGTAAATCCTTTCATTCGATTCCTGCTTTTTACAGAAAACACTTTGATACTATTTAACTTCAAATGCTTATTTTACGCTTTAACAAAAAATTGTCAACATAGTTGACAATAAATAACAGTTATTTTAATTCGATGTCAAAAATACGGTGTTGTTTATCAAAATGAACAATCATGTCAGCAAGTGATTTCGTGGGTAAAATATACTGATCCAGATTTTTTTGATTAGTGTTTTCCCAAACTTGCATAACTAACTGAGTAAATTCGTCGATCGGCATTTTGGCGTAATCATAACGCCAACTAGAGGGATCATCCTTGGCTAAAGCTGTGACCTCAAGCGTTCGGGATAGATACCATTCTTTGATATCTGCCAAATCAGCATCTATATATATTTTCAAATCAAAATGTTTGGGTGGTAACTGCAAAGCAACAACACCCTCAACGATTAGGATATTAGGTAATTCAATAATTTGTGTCTCGTTTGGATGAATATCCGCAAGTTCCTGTGTATAAACTGGAATATTGAGTGACTTTTCCCCCGCACGAAAGCGCGTGATAACTTTTTCCAACAGATCAAGATTGTATGTCTGTGGAAAACCTTTTTGATCAAATAGACCACGCTCATGGAGTTCATCATTAGACATTAAAAAGTCATCAGTGCTGATGACTGTTGTTTTGATATTCTGTTGGCTAAGCTTATCAGCCAAATCATGTGCAAATGTGCTTTTACCGACGGCCACAGAACCTGTAATACCAATAACCATAAATGGCGCAACGTACTTGCTTTTAATCAAATTATCTAGATCAATCATTATCGAACCTCATAGAGGTTTTTTGACACATTATTTAGTAGCGGTGTCGTAGCCCTTTCTGCAATAATTGTCAGGCGATGCATAGCTCGCGATGAAACAGTATACAATAGACGGCGTTCACTATCTTCCTTATACCGTGTTTTATCTGCATGCCATATGATAACGGCATCGAATTCTAGTCCCTTAGCAAGGTATGATGGCACGATAATAACACCTGGAGCTAGCCGCTGGTTTTCTGATTGAATCAAAGTAACTGTTTTGTCATTAAGCGTTTGTGACAAAGCTTTTGCATCGGCCAATGTTTTTGTAATGATTGCTGTTGATTCTTGTTCTTCAGTGTTTTCACGCAATTGATTTTCTAGCAATTTCAGTAGTTCGTTCTCATCTTGCCCAATATAGACTACCGGTTTCTCACCATCTCGATTAAACGCGTCAATGTTTTGACCGTCTATCAAAATTTCTTTTGTAAAATCTGTAATTTGCTGTGTAGAACGATAGGTTTGCGTTAGTTGAACATTTTCAACACGCTCTGGCGCAAATAAAGTTGCAAAGTCTTCCCGTAAATGGCCAGCATTATCCTTTGTAAATATAGCTTGGTTCAAATCTCCTAAGACCGTGAACTTAGCCAGTGGAAAACTAAACTTCAAGAAGGCAAGTTGGAATGGTGTATAATCTTGAATCTCATCAATAAACAAAAAGCGAATATCACGTTCACCATGCTTCCCTGTGATTAAGTCATAAAGATATAAATAAATCGTTGTATCAGCGAGGGACATTTGATGATTCTTTAAATTGCTAATCACTTGTTCAACATGTTCACGCCACTCATCATTTGAGATGCCATACGCAGATAAATCAATATATTTGTGAGCTTCACGTAGAAAATCCACAAATTGCGCATTAATATTTAAAAAGCGACTACGTCTAATTTGTTGTGCCAAAGGTTTTAAGGCACGCGTTACGATTTGTTTAGCCAAGAACTTCCTTTCAGCTTTTTCACTAGAAAACTCACGTTCTTGCTCACCTTGACCAAGTTGCGTACGTCGTGTAACAGCCGCAGCATCAACCTCTTCATTATCCCCCATGCGCACACGACCGGCACCCACTAGTTCATCATATTCCTGCTTTGACAGATTTTCAATTTCAAGATCAACCCAATCTTTACGCATTTCTGTGCCAAGACGACTGCTCAATATTCGCATCAACGTATCTCGCGTTGCTTCCAAACGTTGGCTGAGTTTGTAGTTCTCATTGTATTGATAATAAATTTCAGCAATACGCTCTTTGGGAATCAATGGTTCATCACGAAACACAATACTACGTAACTTCATTCCACCACGATTTAAACTGTCAGCATATGCTGCGACAGCTTTGAACATCATTAAGCTACCTTTAGCAAGAGCAATTTTACTATCGGTTTTGTCAATTTCAAAGCGTTCTTGCAATGTTTCAACAGCAATTTTTGGTAAACGACGTGAAGCATATTGATAAAATGTCATCTGTACCATGTTTTGCTCGCCTAATTCGGGTAAAACTTGATCAATGTAGTCATTAAACAGTTGGTTTGGGCTAAACAAAATAACTTGTCCACTAGTTAGTTTTCCGCGGTAACGGTATAGCAAATAGGCAATACGTTGCAAAACAGCAGCTGTCTTACCTGATCCAGCTGCTCCTTGGACAAATAATAAATCGGCGCTTGTATTACGAATGATTTTATTTTGTTCTTTTTGGATGGTAGTGACGATTGATTTCATCTTCGTTGACGACTCACCATTCAGCGCGTTCATCAACATTGCATCACCAATCGCCTCTTCCGTATCAAACAAGGTTACAATGATACCATCTTCAATTTGAAATTGGCGTTTCAGCGTTACATGCGCCTTTTGCGAGCCATCAGGTGTCAAATATTCAACATCCCCAATACCACCATCATAATAAATTGATGCTACTGGTGCGCGCCAATCATAGACATAATAGTTGTTCTCATTATCGCTAAAAGAGCCAAGCCCAATATAAATTGTCTCTGCTTCGCCACTTTCACTGACTGATTCACTAAAATCTATACGCGCAAAATAAGGTTTTTTAATTTGCTTGGTTAATGTTTCAAATCTTGCTTCTGCTCGTGTTTTTGAACTTTCACGTTCAGCAAGCATTTGTTGCTGCTGACGTACTGACATGGCTGTTTCGACAATGCCAGAATAGGTGTCTGTTTTTAAACGTACATCTCCCCAGCTTTTTGATACATCATTAATATTCCGATTAGAACGCTTTATCTCAGCTTCGGTATCAATCAACGATTTTTTCATTTTCTTGAGGGTTTTGTTTAAATACTGCGTTTCAACTTGTTTAATTTTATCGTTCAAAATGCGTCTCACTCTCTTGATTTCAATGTAATAATTATACGCTTAGTAATTTCAAATGAACAGTAAAATGAATAATGAAAGTACGATACCATTCGAATAAAATAAAATATCGCATATAACTTCCGATAAAATAAAGTATAATTCAGTTGACAAACTAAATAATTAAGGATATGATTAACAAAAGTAATTACCTTTGATAACTACTTTTGTTAATCATATATTGGAGGAAGTATATGAAACCTATAAGCCACATCTTCTCAGAATTGTACGATAAAGTATTGTTGCAATACCAGCAACAGTCTGATAGCAACGAACGCTTTCCTAATCTGTCTTCAAATGATGAATATTACATTGATCTCCTATATACATTGGAAAATCCAACTGTAACTAGCTTTGCGGATAAGGCAAAAATATCCAAACCCGCTGCTACTCGAATCATTCATCGCTTTGTTGCAGAGAAATATTTAGTTAAACGACCATCAACAGTCGACAAACGGACATCATACTTAGAATTAAGTGCAGAAATGAAAATAAATTGCGAAAAAAATCGTCAATTATTTGATCAGGTTTTTCTAGATTCAATTTCTGTATTAACTCCTGAAGAACAAACAGTGTTACACAAGATTATGTTCAAGATTAACGAGAAAATATGAATCAAAAAAATATTGAACAGCGTAGTCTAGTCATTGGTTGTATATGGCTTTTTGCAATGGGGGTTGCAGCGCTTACAGCATATTTTTCAACACGACTAGAAGCATTATTTGTTGATGCATACTTTACTTTAATCACACTAACCACTGGTCTTTTATCTATTGTCATCTCAAAAATAAGTACACAAGTTAGCAAACGTTTTCCAAATGGTCTGTTCGTTTTGGAACCGCTATATGCATTTTTTCAGTCATTATTGACAATTGTACTATTGTTGATTTCATTAATGACTGTCAGCTCAAAAGCCTATCAATACTTTGTCTACGGCCACAGGCAACTTTTAAATATTGCCCCTGTCATACCGTATGAGATTGTGATGGTTATTCTATCATTAACACTCTCATGGTTCTATCAATTACAAAACAAAAAAATCCACAATATCAGTACACTTCTATCAGCTGAAACAAAAGGAGCGATGATTGATGGTGTCATGTCAGCCGGAATTGGGGTCGCTGCATTTTTCATCCTATTCATTGATAAAAAGTCCCCATTAAGCTTTCTTTTATATACTGGAGATTCCTTTATTACAGTGATTATTGTTTTATTTATTATTAGAATCCCGTTGCGTATAATGAAAAATGCTTTGATTGAGATTAGCGGCGGCCTAACACAAGATCAAGGGATAAAATCATTCATTGAAAGAGCCATTCAAAGTCACCTAACAACCGATTTTTCAATTGATGATTGCAAAATCTATAAGGTTGGTATGTCTTTTAAAGCTTGTATATCTGTTAGCAGTCGAACAGATATGGTCGATACCAAAAAATTGACAACCTATAAAAAGAACATCTTAAATGACCTCTCTCGTAAAATTTCTTTCATAAATATTATCTTTATCTATTCAAACATTGGGGAAAAAAGTTAATTTTTATTTCTAAAAAGCTGCGGTTACGCAGTTTTTTGCATTCTATAAGAACCCTTTACATAACTTTGACGATATAACAATATCTATCAAATATACTAAAGTTATTAATTTGGAGGACAACATTATGCAATGGGCTGCTAGAACTACTAACGTGAAACTACCGAGTGAAAATCAAAGTACATTTGAGACCACAGACAGTGAAAAAAAAGTACTTACACTGCTTCTAAGCATTGGATTCGTGACTTTATTGTTCGCTACATTTTTTGATAAAAATGTCACCTCTGCAGTAATGGACCAGAATTCTATATTTGGTAATATTTTCCAAAATTACGCTGATCAAGGCGCAGGAATTGTTTTATTCACTGCCTTTGAGATCATTGCCTGGACAATATGGCGACGCGTTCAGGGAAACATTTTGAAATATGTTATGACAGGTGGCGCTTTGATATTTGCCTTTAATCAAATGCTAGCGATATTGCAAGATATGTTGAGTTACACGTATTCCATGCTCAATAATTTATCGAAAGGAATTCCCATGGGCGTTGCAAACAATACTTCGGCAGTGGCAAACTATCCTGAACCGCTTCGTTGGAGTGCAGCCATTATCTTAACAATATTACTGTCATTTGTATTCTTTAATTGGCTTAAAGATAAAAACAACGCCGCTATTAGCTATCTACTCAATGCTGCTTTAATCGGAATTGCCGTTGTTTTCATCGCACAAACAACAATCGGCGATATGAAAGCATTGTGGGGACGCTTTCGACCCTACGAAATGACAACCATTTCCGGAAACACAATGAGTGAATTTACACCTTGGTATCATTTGAACGGTGTGAATGGTCATAACTCTTTTCCTTCTGGTCACACAATGTCCGGCTGGTTATTTTTATACTTAACTTTCTTTGTTCCTCGAGGAAATATTAGTTTGCAAAAGAAAATGACAATTTTTGGGATTGCAATGGGTATTCTTACCGGTCTTAGTCGCGTACGGATTGGTGCACATTGGCTAAGTGATGTTACTGTGTCAAGCATGTTAGTCGGTCTCATCATCTTCATGGCGAGTCGTTTATTAACAGCACATTTTGTTGAAACCCGCTCCTCGCTGAATTAAGATAATCGCTATTAAGAATCGCTATGAAAATAAATCACAGCAGTTCTTTTTATTTTCGCTCAAATAAAATTTTGTTATCCAATTGTGTACTCGTACTTAAATACCCAAGTATCATTGACTTGTCCGAATGAAGTAAAAGACGACCTAGTGACCTCATTAAAGCCATTTTTCTGATAAAAAACACTGTTGATTGCTGTATTAGTAATCAAACATAGATCTTTACCACCTCTTTTTTCAACCATATCAATAATTTGTGATATCGTTCTTGAGCCTATTTTCTGGCCTTGATATTTTGGTGAAACAACCAATGTATCTATGTACCAAAAATTTTCAAATTCTTCAGGCATGACATCATCTGATTGAGATAGATTTTGCATGATACGTCCGGCTATTTTAGGAGAACATTTAAAAGGTAGTTGCCATCCACCGACCTTAACATACGTCCAAAAACTAATCTGGTGCTGTTGTGGTGCTTTCAAAATAAAGGAAGCAACTATCTCTGACCCTTCAACACAAACGAAACAATCTTCACGCCTAATATTCGCTAGCGTATTTAAATACAATAAAAAATATAGTGCTTGCTGTAATTGAGACTTGTCAGTTGAGACATTAAATAGAGGATAATCATGGAAAGCATCATATGTCAATTTAGTAACATGATCCAAGTCTTCCAGCGTAGCTGTTCTAATAATCATTCTATTCTCCAATATTTTTAAAGTAAACTGTAGTTTATTATCTCATAAACCCAACAAAGTGTCGTCTTTAAAAATGAGATTATTGACAGAAAAACACTTTAGCGTAATAATAGCATTAATTAAACAACGTTTATTAATTGAGGGGAATTTTAAAACTATGCAAAAAGATGAAAAAGTTGAAACCATGTTGGATCAAATGAGCGTCGCCTTTTCTGATGAGGATGTTAAAAATCAACCAGAACTACGAGAAATGATTTTCAATTACGCACAGGAGTTGACTAAAACGCAAAATACCGGCTTAGTGGCTACTAAAATGGTTAAATCTCTTGTTCAATACTATTGGATAACAAAAACTCAATTACCCGAAGCAGCAATCGAACTTCATCATCAAATCAAAAGAGATGCCACCGTGTACGACGGCATCGCGATGTCTGCCATGCTGTTACCTGTATGGTTCTAATTGCTTGGGTCATTTATCGTTAGCTTAAAATACAAAAAGCTTCTATATAAATACTGACTGCTTGATCAGTTATGCATTTATACAGAGGCTTTTTTACGTTTTTAATTTTTTCACCCAAATAGCTTACCTACACAAAAACAGATAGGCTAATTTACTGCTCATTATCAAATTGCATCTTTGAAATCAAAAGGCAATCGAGTTGTTCACTTTTTTAATATTTTTGCCCAAAAGCCTTTCGATTTCTCTTTTTGCAATTCATTTTTTAAGTTATCAATTTCTGATACAAACTCAGAAGTGTCTGAAACTTCAAGATACTGCTGTTCCTTTGCATCAATTTTATGTTGTAAATCAAGAGAGAGCGTTTGTTGCTGGTCGAGTAATTTATGAAGTTGTTTAATTTGTTCATCTTTTGTCTTGAGTTGTTCTGACAAAGTCTTGACACTTTCTGAAACAGCATCAGAATGATTATTATCAACATTTTCAGGCATTGACTCGAGATTTTTTAGTTCTTCCTGTGTAAATTCACGCTGACTAGGATTGATGTTCCAAGCCTTTGCTCTCCTATAATACGTAGCTTTACTAATATCAAGTTTCTTAAGAATACTTGTTAATGTTTTGAATTCTACTTTTTCACTCTCAGCCATTGTCTGATACCTTTCTGATAAACATTGAATACTAACAGTATACCTTTATCTTGAAAAATAGGAAACAGAAAACAAAAAAGTCCCTTTAATAAAAAGCTTTAAAAAACTATCTACTTAAAAGTTCTAAATGCCGTTGTTCGAAAATGGATTAATTGAGTTGCGCGGTCCAAAATTTTTCTTGTCATACTTTAAATACTGATCCTCACTACCTATATTACTGCGATACAAAGTTGGTACTTGGTCCTTTGTAATTAATCGAGCACGTTTCACGTAGGATCCTTTATGCAACACAACAGCATATTATATCCCTTAGGAATAGTTCCAACTTGAAACTTCAACCACTCTCCCGCACCAAAAATGTCACTATATACATAAGCATCTACTGGTTGGGGCATATCCAAGACCACTTTTTTAGTCGTGGTTTTTCCATTCGCATCTGTGCTTTGTTGTGTTCCCCTAACTTTCTTAGTGGCAACTTTTTCAGGTAGCAGTGCGTAGCCATACGTTTCTTTTAGAAAGGGATTAAACCGGTCAATTAATTGATTTTGTGTCGCCCGCCCATAAGTTAATATAGCGATAAAAAATAAAAACGCACTTGCTAAAATAGCTAGTTGCCACACAATTTTCTTGTATCTTTTTCCCGCTGTCAGTTCCTTATTAATGCTATCAATCATATCTGTCCCCTCTTCTTTTAACGTTGTATCCAAAGAAAAACCTAAGTAATCACTCAACGTAACCAACATATCCAAACTCGGATAAGTATCATTATTCTCCCAATGTGACACCGTTTGCCGCGTAACATGCAATTCTGTGGCCATTTGTTGTTGTGTTTTATTTAATGCTAATCTACATTCTTTTAATTTTTGACCGAGCTCCATGTCGCTTCCCCTTTCATAACAAACTTAAGTATACGAAATTGTCACGTAAAGATCGAGCAAGTATTCTTTAACATGTTGATATGAGGGCATTTCAATACAATGATAGATAAAAAGAATGTTCAACTCATATTGAGTTGAACACTCTTTAAATTAATTCTCGACGGTTAATTCTTCCAAAGTAACCGGTGCGTTAGTTAGTAATTTATAACCATCTTTAGTTATCAACACCGTGTCTGAATGTCGATAACCGCCTTGACCTTCAAAATAAATTGCTGGTTCCACCGATACAACCATATTTTCTTTCAAAACTGTGTCATTACCTAATGATAAAGTTGGCTCTTCATGGTTATTTAATCCGATGCCATGACCAGGTCGATGAAGAATGTTAGCCGTAAGATGCTGGTCAATAAGGTAATCTCGCACTTTTGTCTCTACTTCAGATGCCTTAACACCAGGTCGCAGCATATCGAGCATTATATTTCTAGCCGTCATCATCTGATTAAAGTGTAATTCTTCTTCTTTTGTTGGTTTCTCCATGAAGAAGGTACGTTCACATTCGGCAGCATAGCCCGCTAATCTAAACACAGCGACGTTAACATTTGGTCCATGATCAACTGTTGCCGCCATATCAGGAATACTATGAGGCATGAAACTATAAGTTGACGGCCATACACCGTTTGTTACTCTATTTGTGAGACTAAAATTATCCGCGATTTCTTTACCAACTACCTTAAACGGAAGGTTATAAAGGTCTATCACTTTGGAGTCGTTATTCACTTGGCCTAACGTTGCACGAACCACTCGACTACATACTCTTGCAGTCGTTGAAATTTTGTCAATTTCGTAAGCACTCTTTATTTCACGTAACTTTTTGATTATATCATTTGGTTGCCAATCTACTGTCGGTGCCTTTGCAGTTATTTCTAAAAGCGCATTACTTTCGATACCAATTTTATCCAACCCGTCAAACTTTTTTGTAACCACCTCGTACCAGTTTTGACCAACTTCAGACGTAACATCAAAATACGTTTGAATATCATAATCAAAATAGTCAACATCAATATGTGATTCTTCTAATTTTGGTACCAGCATTAAAGGTTTCTTATCTGGATAAATAATTAAGAAAAACGGCCGTTGCTCAGGGCTATAATCAATATTGGTCAGATACCATATGTCCTCTACATCTGTTACTGCGTATGCACTTAACTCTTTTTCTTGCAAGAATCTTTGGCAATTTTGGATGCGGTTATTTATTTCATCACTGAGTATACTCATAATTTCCTTTTTTAAAATATTAACTGTGCTTATAATTAATCTTCTTGATTTTTAATTGCTTGAACATATAGAAACCAATCATAATCAATGTAAAGGCAACAAATATGCCAAACATAACCATCACATCACTTTTAGCGGATCCACCAATCATCAACGTTTCTCGCAGTGCATTGACTGAATAAGTCATTGGCAAATATGGGTGTATGGCTTCAAAGAAACCATTTGACAATTGAATTGGATATGTTCCTGCGGAACCACCTAATTGAATAACCATCAAAATCATTGCCAGGAATGAACCAACTTTACCAAACCACAAGTTAAGGGATGTTACGACATTAATAAAGGTAAATGATACCAGAATCAGTACCCAGAAAGTTGCGACATAGTGAACTGGTTTGATGCCAATCATACTAATAGAAACAAAGTACATAATTGCTGCTTGCAGAAATGCGAATGGATAAAGCACAGACATTTTGCTTGCCCACCAACTAATAGCCTTTTTAGGATACTTTAGAGGTGTCACTAAATCAAACATCAAGTTAAAGGCAACGGCACCAACGAACAGTGCCACTGACAACATATAAGGTGCCATAGCTGTACCATTATTAGGAACTTTGTCTTTTTCCACATGCTTGGTGCTTGCTGGGGTAGCTAATTGATTATAGGTTAACTTATTTGAGTTAATTTTATTAACTTTGTTGTTTGCTTGACCTAGCTTGTCAGCAAGCGTTGCATTCCCATCTTTAACTTTCGTCAGCCCATCACCAAGTTGTGCTGAACCATCAGCCAACTTAGCACTGCCGTCTGCTATCTTTGTGGCACCACTAGCTAATTGAGTCGACCCGCTTAACAACTTGCTGTTATTAGCAGCCAATTTATCCAGTCCTGACGTTAACTGACTACTTCCTGACGATAACTTTGACGTTGCTGAACCTAAAGCAGGCATCTTTTCATTTAGTGATGATAAGCCGCTGCTAATTTTTTGGGATCCAGCATTTAACTTATCACTGTTTTGTGACAACTTTTGGGTACCATCGCTCAGCTTAGAACTACCGCTAGCTAAGCTTTCAATACCACTAGTGAGTGAGGGTACATTCGTATTAAGTTGTTCAAGCCCCTCTTGTAGCTGTGTTGAACCACTAATTAACTGTGCTGATTTCCCGCTCAGTTGTGACAGCCCACTAGTTAATTTTGTTGCCCCAGTACTTAATTGCGCAGTTGAATCACCGACCTTATTAAGTGAGCCAACCAAACTGCTTATGCCACCATACAGCGTTTTTGTATCGTCACTAGTCCCATAACTAGTGTTTAGTGTATTCACAGCTGCTTTTAACTGTGACATACTTGTGTTACTTGATTTAATTAATGTGGTTAAGTTAGTCTGTAATTCACTTAAATTTGTTGTTGCTGATTTGAGTGAATCATTAATGTCATCTGTTGGTAATAGTGCCGTTTCTAATGCACTGACTTGCGTGTCAGTTAGCTTTTGTGTTTTAGCCACAGATTCGATTTTGCTTTGCGTACCGCTGATATAATCGCTAATCGTAGTAACGTTTGCTGCAAGACTACTCATACTACTTGTTAATTTAGTAATTTGCTCAGTATTTTGATTACTGTTGTCCAACGAGGTCTTCAACTGGTTCAAGCCTGTCTGAAAACTTTGCAGCCCTGTTTGCAATTGCGTCATTTTGTTTTTGGCGTCGTCACTATTTAAAGCTTCATTCATTTGTGTCAAGCCATCGGAAACTTTTTGGCTTCCTTTATACGCTTCGTCTGTTCCGGTTGTGTATGCACTAACGCCTTTGGTCAAAGAACTCGATCCGTTAGTTAATTTATTCACCCCAGTAGCTAAATTACTACTACCACGAGCTAATTTTTGCGCACCAGTATTAAGAGCATTGGCACCAGTATTGAGTTGACTCACACCTGCTGTATATTGCTGCAAACCACTGTTTAAACTCGATGATCCTGTAGATAATTGTGAAACACCATTACTTAACGTAGGCATTTTTTCACCTAATTGTCCCAAACCAGCAGTTAACTTTGAGCTTCCTGCATCAAGTTGACTCACACCACTAAAGTATTGTGATAACCCGTCTGTCAGTGTATTCGTACCATTACTGAAAGTTAAACCACTTGAAGCAAGTGTCCGTAGATTTGTTGTGACCGTCTGATTTCCAGATTGTAATTGTTCAGTTCCATCTACTAACTTTTTGTTACCGTTAGCCGCTGTGCCCATACCATTGCCTAACGTTTTAATTTGTTTAAACAATGTCTCAGCATAGGTCTTTGTCACTTGTTTGGAAATTGTGTTTGTAATGCTTTCAGCCGCTGATTTTGAAAACTTTCCAGCGATAAAACTGTGCCCTGAGCTTGTTGTATAGTGAATTAACATCTTTTTGGGATGCGCGTCCAGTAATGTTGTCGCATTTTTAGAAAAGTTCTTTGGAATTGTCATGACCATATAGTACTTGCCATTGGACAATCCTTTTTTAGCTTCTTTTTGCGATGGAAAACTAAACTTCATCGCATCTGAATCCGCTAAATTATCTTTTAACTTAGCTCCTACTGCTAATTTATTTCCTTGGTAATGCACAGATTTGTCTTCATTGATAACTGCCACGGGCAAATCTTTAATTTTGCCATATGGATCCCACATCGATTTCAGAAACCCAATCGCATAAATTGACGGAATCAACACAATAGCAATTAGAACAACCACCATAAATTTATTTTTCCATATTTTTTTCCATTCTATTCCGAGCATGTTACTCCCCTTTTTTTAACAACGTGTTGCTTTTTTTGTAGCTATAGTTTATATTAGCATTGGTTATATATAAATCAATGTACAAGTACTAAGGGATTTGTCTAATTTTATGAGGAGAATAGTATGAATCGGCAGGAAAAAAATAAATTAACACAGCAACGAATTATGGACGCTTTCGTGAAATTAGTGAGCGAAAAAGGCTTCAATAACTTAACCGTCTCCAACATCACACGAACAGCAAAACTAAGTCGTGGCACTTTTTATATTTATTATCTTGATAAATACGATGTATTAGAAAAAATTGAGACCTATTTACTAACTAATATGGAAAAACTAATGCAAATTAATATAGATAAGACAATATCTTGGCTAGACGATGTTGATAATAATAAACTATCGGCTGAGTTAGATACCTATTCACCGTATCGTAGTTTCATTCAGTCTTTTGATTTTCTCGATAAAAACCGTTTTACGCTTAAGACACTCCTCTCTAAGAATGGTGATTCACAATTTGTTTACAAGTTACGTCATTTGATTGATGAACAAATTGACTCACATTACAAAAATATTTTTAAAGATGGTAATGAAGTTATTCCCAGTGACTATACACATGATCTATTAATTAGTTCGCTCATTAGCATTATTGGTCATTGGTTACAAAAAGATGACCCTGAATCTCCAGCTGAAATTGCCGAAATTTTGATTAGAAGTCGTATACTGGCTGCTTACCAGGTAAAATAATTTTTGTAACACAAATCAAGTCTCAGTCATTTTTCCCTAAAGTGACAATGACACCGCAATTAATAAAACAAAGAGAATATGTGACTAGCATATTCTCTTTGTTTTATCTTTATTTTTTCAAAATCAATGACACGAATTATAAGCTTAGCTCGACGAAATCGTACGTTTAATGGTTAGCAACAGTTTTTCTAGTTTTACTAAATCATTAATGGCAGTTATCGATACTCTAATAAAATAGTCGTTATTTGATTTCCAACCACCTGCTTGAAACTGCGGGCTGTACAATACATGTATTCCTAGCTTGTCCAGACGCTCTTTCACTTGTTTAATATTAATTGCAGAATCTATCTTAACCCATTGAAATGGACTCAACGGCGCCTTTGTTTCAAAGACGTTCTCAAATAAAGTTAAACTAGTTTTTATCTGCTTCATTTGGCTATCAATTATCTTTAAAACAAAGTCATGGTTAATTAAATACTTAATAATTTCAAAATCTAAGGTTGGTTCCTGTAAATTAAGATTTGTGAATGAATGCTTTATTTTCTGCTCAAACTTTTTATCAAACAATACCAGCGCTACGCGAATTCCTGGAGCAACTATTTTAGAGAAACTAGATAAGTAGATTGTATGACTCGGTGCCAAGTTAATTATGGCTTTCGTTTTTTCAACATCCAAGTATCGTAAGTAATCATCTTCGATGATTAAAAAATTATGGCTAATGCTTAGCGCTGCTAACTTTTCGCGCCGCGTAATAGACATGGCAACATTAGTGGGATTCGACCGAAAAGGCATGACATAAACACCTGCAACCATATGCGTTGTCAACATATTTTCCAACTGATCAAGCTTCATCCCCTCGTCATCTTGTGAAATTGACAATAACTTAATATGTAACGTTTTAGCTAATTCAATAAAATTAGAATATGTGAAGTCATCCACAACTATAGTGTCTGAAGGTTTGAATAAAGCTGTTAAAATGATGGCGAGTGCGTTCTGCCCGCCATTTGTTATTAGACTGACCATATCGTCAGATACATCTATTTTTAAATATTCAAACCATTTTTGTGTTGCCCCAGCATAACTTTCATCTAAGGATGAATTTGTGAAATACCGTAGTAACTTTTTAACGGGAATATTTTTAATAGCTTCTTTCACATAAAATTCTGCTGAACTATTTTCAACTGAAGTTACATTCAAAATACCTAAATCATTTACGCCTTCTTTTCCTTGAATAGTATGATCAGAAATGCCATTAGGCGATATAAAAGTACCTCGCCCTTTTTCGGTATATAATAAGCCATTTTTCAAGCCAAGATCATAGGCATGTGTCACTGTGGTGAAGTGAATATCCAAAAAATATGACAATTCACGTTGCGAGGGTAACTGATCGTGTGGCTTAAGGACACCTGTCAGAATATCATCATATAAGGATTGATAAATACTTTTATAGAAAGGTTTCTCAAGTGGTAACTTGCTCGGTACCCATGACAATTCATAATCATTCACCCCGTTCAGCCTCCTAAATAAAATTTATCAACATCAACACCTGTAACCACTAAAATATCTGTTCATTAAAAATCAGTATACACTAATCTATGCACAATAAAAATTATATGGCATACAATTTTTTTATTGTATGCTTATTTAATTGCTGGTAGCCTTATACTTATAAATTTGTCCATTGAGAGAGTGAGGTTACATTGAATGATGAATAAGTTATCAAAGAGTGTGCAAGCAATTATATTAGGCGTGATAGCGGCTTTTTTCTTCTCTCTTACATTTATATTTAATGAAGTTATTGCTAATAAAAATGGGTTTTGGCTCTGGTCTGCCTCCTTACGATATTTATGGATGCTGCCAATGCTTGCTTTGATATTCATTCCATTGGGCGGATCCTTTAGGCGAGTTAACCAATCAATACGCAAACAGCCTCTATCTTGGTGGGTCTGGAGCCACTTCTGTTTTGTTCTATTTTATGTTCCGTTATGCCTAGCTAGTACTTATCTACCTGGTTGGCTAATCGCCAGTGTTTGGCAGGTAACTATTGTTTGTGGTGTTTTAACAACGCCTTTACTAAATATCGGTAAGCCTTCAAAAAAAATTCCTTTTCCTTGGCAAAGTTTACCTTGGATGTTCATTATTCTTTTAGGTGTCTTCCTAACTATCCTCCAGTACTTGGGTGCCATTCGCATTTCTAACCAAATATACTTATCAATACTAGCGATAGTGGTTGCGGCTATTTGTTATCCACTTGGGAACCGAAAAGTTATGATGACTGCGCCAAAAGTTACCGGTCTCGAAAGAATGTGGGGCATGCTACTGTGTACCTACCCAACATGGATTTTCTTGGCGTTTGTTAGTTTCTATATTAGTGGTGCCCCTAGTGCCAAAACAATGGTGTCTACTCTTTTAGTGGCACTATTTTCTGGTATTATAGCGACCGCTATATTTTTTCATGCAACTTCCTTAGTATTCCGAGAAATCAAATCGTTATCGAAGGTTGAAGCTACTCAAGCGATGGAACTCGTTTTTTCCATCCTATTAAGTGCAATCTTTCTCCATCACCCCTTCTCACTCAGTTGGGAACTCGTAGGTGTCCTAGTAATTATAGTAGGCATACTAGGAATTAGTTTGCGTAAGTAATCTTCCCTAGTTATCAACCACAGCACTTTTTTATCAAAGCGCAATAGTAAACGATGGCGTTTTAGTTCAACATATAGCCGCTATTCGAATCAAAATAGTGGACACTACCGTCCTTGAACTTGATAGAATAGCCCTTTACTTGTGTACCATCAGATTTAAAATAATAGGTATGTCCGTCAATAATCTGCTCACCTGTTAAAGGTACCCCATTGCTGTCTAAGTACTTCCAAGTGCCATCATTCATTTCTACAAAACGATTCTTAATCGTACTAGTTGCTTGCGACTGATTAGTATCAGTTATACTAAAAGGATATAATACGGCTGAAAAACTTTTTTCAGAATTTGTACTATTAATTGTAGCAGTTAGTTCTGTTGCACGTGTACTGCTAATTAAGTTACCCGCAAAACATCCAGAACCAACCCTTTGAATATTAGATGGTAATATTATATTTGTCATTTGATTATCAATGAAGGTACCATCCCCCATTGTTTTCAAAGTGTTTGGCAAATTGATACTAGTAAGCTGATTACTAGCAAACACAAAATCATTCAATGCTGTCAGACTATTATTTGGTAAGTTAACTTTTGCTATATTGTTTGACGCAAATGCGTACCAGCCAATACCTGATATATCAGCATTTAAGCTGTTTGGTAAAGTTAATGTGTTTGAAATTTGGTTATCATAGAAAGCAAAGTTACCAATCTGTTTCAGATTTGTTGTTTTGGAGAAATCTACGCCCGTAATGCCTAGTGATTTAAACGCGTTAGCAGCAACCTTTGTCACATTCGTGGGAATAACAATAGTTTTACCAAGTGTGGCGACTCCTGATTTAACACCTGTCACTATTGTTGAATTATTGCGATCATAAGTAAAACTTTGTGGGTTGCTTATGCTACCAGATACCCCTTTCCCATAAGATTGATGCTTCAATGCATATTGCTTAGCAGCGGCATCCGCTTGTCCAGTATTTTGTCCAAAAGTTTCATAACCATACCAGCGAACCGGATGATTACCGCTACTATCTAATACGTTATTGGGCAACACCGCAACATGTGAGGCTTGATTTCCATAGAAGGCTCCGGAGCCAACACTTAAGCTATTCGTATTTTTTATCGTTGTTAGATCAACCGTCTTTAAGCGATCACCGGCAAATGTCCAATCACCAATTGATGTAATTGTTGCTGGAAAGGTGACCGATGTCAGATTAGGATTTTTGGCAAAGGCGCCATCGTTAATATGTGTCACACACCTAGCAAACGTGACTGAGCTGATCGCGTTGTCATAGAAAATATACCATCCTAAATTATTATCATTTAGATTAGGATACTGCACAGCTGTTAAACGATTTTTAGCAAAAGCAAAATCTCCGATAGATTTTAGGTTAGTTGCTGAACTAAAATCAACACTCGCAATGCCTTGATTATAAAAAGCAGTGCTAGCAATACTGGTAACATTATTCGGAATCACAACCTTTGCACCTGTATGTTGTGATGAATTGTCCGAAAAACCATACAAGACTCCATTTTTTATTTTGAGAGACGGCTGTGGTACACCATCAGCATGAATGATCGTGCTATTGATACACAATGCACCACCAACAATCAACATAATAAACATCATTCTAATCAAAAAATATTTGCTCCCAGTTTCTCTAACCGCGTCATCGTTATACATCATACATTGATTCCTCCTCTACCCATTCCGTACTGCAATAAAACTCCTTCACAACATGTTTTACGATAGAAAACTGACTAAGCACTGTTAAAGCAAAATACAACATCACATAATCAGAATTTTCTTATATCTGCTTTTATTATAAATCACATTATTCATCAATACATCTTTCAGCAATTGATAGGTTAATAATATATTAAATTAATATATTTTAATCTGTTGCTATATTTGGTATCATTAAAATATATTAAATACGAACGTGCAACAACTTATTCACGTTAAAAGGTGTTGACAATATGGAGTCGCATATGATTGCAAATAAAAATAACTAATCTGCATCACGTTTGAATTGTTGATGCAGATCATAAAGCTCATGACAATTTAAAGAAGAGAGATCAAAGCAGACATGTTTATAGGAAAAAAAGTAAAACTATCACACTATCATGACGGCGACGGTAAAAAATTTGCTGAATGGCAGTGGGATGATGCGTTCAATAACCCATTATCAGATGATATGATTCACCCCCATACTGCTGAGGACTGGGAAAATATATTTAGACGTTCATCTAAAAGCAAAGAAAATGTTGAATTTACTGTTAGAAAAACAGAGAATAATGAATTGGTCGGATTTGTTGCCTTGTTTGACCTCAACATACGCAATCATACTGGCGAATTAGCGATTGGTTTTCCTAAAAAGGAAGATCGTTTAAAAGGTTATGGATCTGAAACCTTGAGCTTAATCTTAGATTATGGTTTTAACAATTTGAATATGCATAAAATTAAGCTCACCGTCTATCCATTTAACACACCAGCCGTGAAAGCCTACAAAAAGAATGGATTTACCAAAGAAGGTACCTTTAAAAACGAAGTCTTCTATGATGGAAAATGGGTCGATATTGACCATTACGCCATCTTCCAAAATGACTGGTATACTTCCCAAAATGAGTATCAATGATAATCATGGATAAAAAACGCGAAATAACATAATGTTATCCCGCGTTTTTTCTATCTCATTATAAATATCGCAATTCAGCGTTAATACATCTTAACACCAAATTTTTTTGTTGTGATACAACTGCTAAACTACTTTTTTGAACAATTTTCCCTTTACTTATCATTGTTTATTCGCGGCCTGACAACACCAACATTTAAAGCAAGCAATTACTTGCATGCTTTAAATGTTGGTGTTATGATAACTCTTGGTAACACATCAAATAGGTTTTATTCAGATACCAAATACTTAAACTTACTTACAACGAACTTTTGATTTTTGATACTTATGGAAAAGGATATACGCATGAATAGACAAGATAAGAAAAACTTGACCAGAACAAAGATTACCACAGTGTTTATAAGTCTAGTCCACCAAAAAGGTTTTACTAATACAACGATATCAGATATTACTCAACAAGCTGGCCTCAGCCGTGGTACGTTCTATGTATATTTTCTGGATAAATATGATCTCTTGGAGAAAGTAGAAAATAATTTATTAAAACACATTGAAACACTCTCCACCATAACAATTAGTAAAACAGTTTCTTGGCTAGACAATCCCTCAGATGATATACTATCTACGCCCTCCTCACCATATTTTAGTTTGATTAATATTTTCAATTATCTGGGTAATAACCGCTTTTTCTTTCAAACCCTGCTATCCGAAAACGGTGATAAACAATTTATTTACAAAATGAACTGCCTTCTCGACCAATTGTTTAAAAAGCTATACACAAATACTAGTGACCATATATTGCAAGCCTTACCAAGTGACTACACAATTGAGTTATTGACCAGTAGCCTTGTCAGTATCATTGATCATTGGTTACAAAAAGCTAATCCTGAAACGCCAAGCGATGTAGCAAAAATTTTAATTCAAAGCCGATTATTTGCTGTTTATCAACCAGCATAATTAGAATTTTCTTTTCCTATACTACAGTGACTCATAAAAAGCTGAGCTCCACTTTTACTAATTCTATATTCGCTTTTGATGACCTCTAATTTTCATCACAGTTGATTTTTTCTCCCAACAATGTCATTTATATTTGATCGTTTTAAAGTTATAATAGTAAGCAATGTGAGGGGAAATCATGAAAAGAGTTTTATTAATTGGCTCAGGCGGTGCTGGAAAATCAACGTTAGCACGCAAAATGAGCAAACAACTAAACATTACAGCTTTTCACTTAGATAAGTTGTTGTGGAAACCGAATTGGCAAATGACGCCAAAACCTGAACAAGCCATCATTGTTAACAATTTAGTGCGTCAAGATAGCTGGATTATTGACGGTAATTATAATGGCACACTAGATATTAGAGTTGCTGCTGCCGATACCATTGTATTCTTGGATAGAAGTCGATTTGTATGTATCTATCAAGTTTTTAAACGTCTTCTGCAGTATAGAGGTACCTCACGTCCAGATATGCAAGACGATTGCCCGGAAAAAATTGATTGGGATTTTCTCAAGTGGATTTGGCAATTTCCCAATAAACAAAAAGTTATAATCATGAACATGTTTGAAACGATAGATCAATCTAAAAATATTGTTATCTTAAAAAACAAAAAACAGATAGAAAAATTTTTGGATCAATTATAAGTTTTACAAAAAACGTACAAATATATGTAATCAAAACAAATGTTGAATCAGGTCGCTCAAATAATCCATCATACTTTAGAAAGAACGCTATCCGATGAAATCATATGAAAGCAAGGCCGCATTAAACGAGGCCATCAAAACCAATTATAAAAAGTACATTGATGAATTTACAAATATTCCAAATTCACTTAGCAATAAACGGATACAAAATGTTGCTCGCACACCAAGCGAAAATATTTCATACCAGTTAGGATGGATTACCGCCTTATTGAACTGGGAAAAAGATGAAATAGCTGGTCAAGATGTCTTTGTGCCAGCAAAGGGTTATACATGGAATAATTTAGGCGGACTCTATCAATCATTTTATGATGATTATGCTGACCTTTCTCTTGAAGAACAGATCAACTTACTAAACAGACGTGTTATTGAACTTTGTGAACTTGTAAGTTCTTTACCAGATGACATTTTATTTGAGCCCAATAAGCGAAAGTGGGCAACTACTCCAGCCCAATGGCCAGTATGGAAATGGATTCACATCAACTCGGTAGCACCTTTTAAAACTTTTAGAACCAAGATTCGTAAGTGGAAAAAATTAGCATTGATTAAATAAACAAAAAGCCATGATAACATATATGTTATCATGGCTTTTTTTACTATAATTTAACGTTCATTTTGATACAAATCAACCAACCGTTGCCTTAGTTGATCATCATAAGCTGTTAAATACATACCATATTTGCCACGCTTAATTAAAACATTCAAAACATTAGCAATAAAATCTTGATATTCTTTGCTTGTAAATTTGATGTCCTTGCGCTTCTTAAAAATCTCTTTATGTGAGTATTTTTCTGGCAAAATAGTCATGCTATCGGTTTTGTCATCATAGCCAAATGATGGACCAATGATCATGCCCACGTAATTTAAATCAAATCCTTGTAACGTATAAATTGTGCCTACTTGTGTAATAGACGATTCACGTTTAGCCCAGTGTGTACGTTGTGGATCCCATTCATCCCAAGGTAAAGAAAAGGTGTCCATCTCAACATTGTGACGCCCATTGATGCGTGGAAATCCAGAAGTTGCGACTACACGACTCAACCCAACTTCGCGATTTTTAGCTTTAACTTCCTCATATAAATCCCCTGCTGTTGAGAATACTTTAAAGTCAAAATCACTATTACGAGGAAAAGGAATCAATGGCTTTTGTGCTGTTAAGTCATCCATCCATTGTACCTGTTCTGAACTAGCAACCATACGATATTGAAAATCCATATCAAATTGTCGGTATGGATGACTACCAACGGTCTGACGTAATAAATCTTGTGACCAGTACATTTTAGATTGAAAAACTTGTGCAAAATCATAGACCACCACAACAACTTTGGCTAAGTTCATTAAATCTGTGAGCTGGTTCTCACCTCGATAGTGTGCATAAGGCTCTGGTTTTGAATATAATAAATGTGCCTCATCTACGAAAATAACATCATATTTCCAATTGTTTTTCTGGGCACGATTAATGAGTGCTGTGGGACGTAAGATATCCTTTTCTTTCATGCCGGGAATATCATGGGCAAGGTCTTGATAAGCTTTAAATAATTCGGGATGATTAACAACTAACGCGGTTTTATAACGTTTATTCGTCATATATTTTGTGACTAAATTCATTAAAACAACTGATTTACCCGTGCCGGCAGCCCCTTGAATAACCGCCACAGCATGCTGATTCCCTTTAATGCTCTTGTTGATATAACTGTTTATATTTGTAATGGTTTCTTTCTGGTTATCAGATAATTGATCAATCATGAACTGATCTTTTAAAATTTTATTCATTGCGATTCACTCCTATTGTATTTATTATACAGACTTAGTAAGGAAACATCAGATTTTATTGTTATTCCCATCAGCTTCATCATGTTAACATTTATTTAAGGTTTTTCTAATAGTATTTGTGTCCTTTTACTATTTGATACTATATAAGCAAAGTAAACTGTTCCAAATACCAACGTGCAAATACTTATCCACGATAAAAGATGTATCAACGGAGTTGCATTATGACTGCAAGTAAGATGAACTAGGCCGCATATTTCTTTAATTGTTTATAGGAAACTCACTAATGCATATTAAAGAAAAGAGAAAAACATGTTTATAGGTAACAATGTAAAACTATCGCATTACCACGAAGAAGATGGGAAAAAGTTAGCTAGTTGGCAATGGGACGAAGATTTTGTAACGCCGTTAGCTAGTGATATGATTCACCCTTATACCGCGGAAGATTGGGAAAAAATATTTAGGGATGCTTCCAACAGCTACGAAAATGTTGAATTTACTATTCGAAAAGTTAGTGATGATAGTTTAGTTGGGTTTGTCGATCTATCTGATATCAGTGTACGCAATCATTCCTGCGAACTTGGGATTGGCTTCCCCAAAAAGGAAGACCGATCAAAGGGATATGGCACCGAAGCTCTATCCCTAATATTGAGTTACGGTTTTAATAATCTCAATATGCACAAAATTAAGCTCTCAGTATACCCCTTCAACATTGGCGCTGTAAAAGCCTACACTAAAGCGGGATTCGTCAAGGAAGGCACAGCCAAAAATGAAATTTTTTACAACGGCAAATGGGTTGATATAGACTATTATGCGATTTTCCAAGAAGACTGGTATGCAAGGCAACAATAAAAAATAAAAGCACTCATTGAGTGCATACATAAACAAGTTAACGTGTATGACTCACGTTAAAAGAATTAGGAGAATGATTATGGATGAGAATGGTAAAATTGTACCTGTTGAGATTAAAGGTTGGAACTGGGGCGCCTTCATGTATAACATATTTTGGGGAATTGGTAACAAAACTTATTTACCTTTACTATGCCTAATCCCTTTATTTAATTTCATTTGGATCTTTGTTTGTGGATTTAAAGGCAATGAATGGGCCTGGCAAAAAGGTGATTACACAGACGTCGAAACATTTAAAGCTGTCCAGGCCACATGGAATCGTGCTGGATTGGTGCAGTTTATTTTGACAATCGCCATATTAGTACTATACTTTTTACTTTTCGTGGTTCTTTTCTCATCAGTCTTAAATCAAAATAACTATTAGTAGTCTCATCCTATTTGATGTGCTTGCACAGAGAAAAATCAACAACAAATTTTAAACCCGTCAATAACTCGTTTGAAATTTATAGGAACTGAAATCAAATGATGACCACTCAAGACAATATTCTTTTAAAATCCGCAATAAAAATGAGACATGAAAAAGAATTTAAGGCGTCCAACCGTATCTTAAAAAAATTAGATGCCAAATATCCGCTTAATGCCAATATTCAATATCAATATGCTTGGAGCTTCGATATTCTTGGACAAGAAAGAGAAGCTGTCCCTCACTACTATGCAGCCATTGATAACAATGGGCTAGAATCTGTCGATTTAGAAAACGCCTACTTAGGTTTAGGTAGTACTCTACGATCAATAGGTTCTTATGATGAATCATTAGATATTTTATCAAAAGGTACGGAATTATTTCCAACAAATAATGCTTTAAAAGTTTTCAAAGGGATGACACTCTATAATTTAAAACGCTTTAAAGAATCCTCAACAATTTTACTGCAATGTCTTATTGAGACAAGTGAAGACACTGATATTAAATCATATGCTAAGGCGCTAGGTCTATACTCACAAGATCTAGACCAGACATTTTAAATAATTATCAAGCATCGCAATTAAAAAAGCCTTAATGGGAACAAAGCATGAAAATAAAACTGGTAAATAGCTGCTGTTCCATTACAAATAACTTGCTGCTTTAATGCGCATATAAAATGCAAAGAAGAAAAAATATGAGCAGAAAAAATATAAAAACACGTTCCAAAAATAAAAGTTTTTATCAAAGTATTTGGATTACCACGCTAATAATAGTAATTGTCGTCATTATTGGCTTTTGGCAAGTTTATACTAGGTATTCTGGTGATTTGGTTAAAAAAGTTGATACAACCTCATCCAAAAACACTTTAAAACCGCAGTCAATTTTTAAAGTTGGTGAGACAGCAGAATATAAAGATATTCAGTTTAAAGTAAATGACTTCAGTTTCATAGATGGTTACCCCAAAATTGATAAATTAGCTGCTGGAAATCAATTTGTTGTTGTCAATATGACCATTACCAATAACAGTAATAAAAAATTTGATTATGATTCATACTTTTTTCACCTTGATGACAATGGTAAACAAACAGATACAACGGAGTCTCCTTACAACGTAACTGCTTCTTTAGACAGCGGCACTTTGCGTCAAGGTGAATCAACGACGGGAAACCTTGTGGGACAAGCAAATACAAATCATCAACTAAGGTTAATTTACCAACAAGATACTAATCTTAACAAAGGAAGAATAACTTTTAAACTGAATCAGGAATAAGGTTTAAAACTGAAAGTAAAAAACAGCTCACCTTTCCCTTGCTACTCTGACTACGTATCAAGTGGACTATATTAAAACACTAATAAATATCGTCCAGCACAACGCTATAATTAGTTTTAATGCCTATGCATTAAAACTTCTTGCTTGACCTCTACTTTGACGAGAAAACAGAAAGATATAGCAAAATTTATGACTTCATGGCGTACTTCGTTATACCTGCGTCACTCGAGAGTGCTGTTTTGAAAACATATAACTTAGGAGTATTTTATGGATTTATTAACAACGTTCCCAATGGCTATGAGTGGACTAACATTTTTAATACTAAGTAAAGATAAGAAAAGTAAAAAGTATCGTGTGGCGGGAATAATGATGTTATTGGCAAGTTTCATTAGCTTTGTGACTTACTTTGTCTATAAATAGAAATCCCCCTACCATCAGTATGTGACTTAAAACGAAAAAAACTGCTTATTTTAACAAGGGGATAAACTCTATGTGTCGCTTCCCTATTGCATAACAGCGGGGGAATAACAATATGCAAAAAGCCACTATTTTTAGAATAATTGCCACAGTAGGAATTTTAGGAACAGTCCTATATGAAATTGTGACTAATACCAACACGTTATATATAAAAATTGTCCAAGCAGTTTTTATGGTAATACTATGGACTGCTCTTGCGGTTGATAGATACCAACATAATAAATCGAAGAGAGAACTAAAAAAAGATTTATTTTTAGTGGGGTGTTTGCATTACCAAGCATTGCAATAATATCCTTTTTTAGATAATTAGCCTAGCCATATTAGCAAATACTACGTGCAGAACCACGTTAAAAGCGTAATTGGGGATTAAGGATGACAAAACATAAACAAGAATTAAAGACGCAAATAGTAGCTTATGGTTGGCAACTATTTATACCTGAAAATACAATCGTTATGGATAATGACCAGGGTAACATAGCCATTGAGGATAGTTCTGATAATTTTAGGGGTGGACCATTTATAGTGTTAAAAGTTAGCGAAAATGAAGTTACAGTAGAATCTAGCGGCATCTTTGACCAAGGCGTCTCAATTACGTTAGACAAAAAGATTGTCATTAAACGTCGTCCTGACATTGAAATTAATGATTAAGTGACCTCTAAATAAAAAGTATTCACAGAGTACTTACATACCGCAGAATAAATTAGGAGCATTATTATAATGAAAAGAACTACACTCTGGTTAAGTATTACATTGCTGATTGCTTTACTAACGATCTATACAGTCTACCAAAATGGGCTTGACTTTAGTTTTTCTCTAACCATATCTAAAAATGCGGCTTCAGCAAATGGCTCAATGGCGTTTTTATTTACTTTGCTGACTATTTTTAGTGGCATAAAATATCTAACGTGTAGATTTACTAAATAAGCACTCACAGAGTGCTTACATACATTAAAATTAATTGGGGATGAGACATGAAAACACAACTGATAAATGGTTACTGGACAGCTACGAGTTTTACAGATAAATTAAACACTGCTTTGGCTCAACTAGAAGCGGACGGGCACGAAATCGTTGAAGTACAATATAAAACGCCCGTAGTCTTCTATTCTGCTATAGTAATTTACAAATAATGTACTCACAGAGTACGTATATACGTGCAGAACCACGTTAAAAGTATAATTGGGGATGACATATGACAAAACAACCATTTAAAATGATGAAAACTATAGGTGCGGTTGCCCTGATTGTAATGGCATTGCTGAATTATGCCAACTTTCAGTTTAACTATACAAAATACAGCGCTCTTATTGTGACATTAATGATGCTGGCTCTTGGATTTCAGAGCTACAGTGAGAAGAAAAAATTCAATTCAGATATTGCTTTTGTCACGATTGCTGGCCTAGCGACGTTATATATTTTTTTCGTTAACTAGAGCATTAAAGGGAATGAAATTATGAAACAAAGGGACGTACCTTTTCGATAAATATAAAAAAGTGGTGTAATTTCAAACAAGTTAGCTGATGACATTGACGAGATTCATATGCTCATCATTGCTAACTCCGTCAACAAAATAGAAGATAAAAATAAAGAAAGAGAAAATGTAAATATGGAAAACATAAATATACACAGCAAAATGTTTCAATATAGAGCAGCGCTTTTTGTAATTGCTATTTCTTTTATTGTAGCCAATTTTACATATCCGAATAATATCTATATTCAGCGCTCAATGCCATTGTTACTAGCATTTATGCTTATTTCATACGCTGTTGAGAGATTTAGAGAGAAAAAATGGTTACCTTTTTCAGCTTACGCATTGGTTAGCCTGCTCAATATTTTTCAGGTTAGCCAAGAACTATATCGCCATTTATATATTTATAAATAATAACCAAATCTCCAAATACTAGTTGGGGGCTTTTCGCTTTATAAAACAAAAGTGATTTAATGGCATGCTTTTGACTCGCTAATTCACAGTGTCAGCAAATAAATAATAATAAGTTAAAACACGCTCTCTCATTATTTTATATATTGACTTCTAATCCAACTCCGACCTCTTCAACAGTAATAAATTGATTTATATATGCCTTAGCTTTAAAAGAAACACAGTGACTCGGATATAGTTGTGCAATATTATTATTTTGAAAATAATCAACAGTTTTTTCTAATCGTTCATCTAGGTCAAACAAATGAAAGCCACCAATGATACCAAGTATTTTATTGGTACCTGTAACTTTCTTAGCATGCTCACAAATATTGCAAATGCCGCTATGGGAACATCCTGTGATAATAAATAGCCCTTCATCTGTTTCATAAGCCATCGCTGTATCATCCATTACATAATCGTCTTCCCATTGGTTATTAACAAAATATTCTCCTATGGCTTCTCGCTCTTCAAAAGCAGTATACTGACCTATTTCTCCTAAGTACCAAATTTTATTTGTTAATTTAATTGGTTCCTTTTGTAAGTTCAAATCAAACTTATTTGATACCCATTCCGTACTTTTGGGAGACCCGATATCTAATTTCTCATATCGCTTTGAATTCAAAAAAAGTGGATGTGCATAAACTGACTTACCAAAAAGTCCTGATGATTTTGATAAAAAACTCATACCACGTGTATGATCATTGTGTCCGTGCGAAAAAACAATTTTAGTCATTTCACTTAGATTAATACCCTTGATTTTTGCATTCTGCAAAAATATGTCGCTGTACCCCATATCAAAAAGTATTTTTTCATCTTGATCTTCTATTAGCATAGATAAAGCGGGCTCACCGAAATAATATTCATCAATAAATGTGTTATTGTCTACCAAAATGTTTATCTTCATTGCTCTCTTCCAATCTTTTATCTTTAATACTTTACTATACAGACTAAATTATTTTTTAAAAGTGCAAATCAGTAAATTTAATATATTGTAAAAATCAGTGATATTCTTTTACTATCAATATTGACAAGTTAGTTAAACATTTATATAATAATGTTTCAAATTCAAAAATTACCTATATAAATATTTTTAATTTTATCTAAAGATTCCCATTCTAAATTGCCTAATAAAAATAGTTAGTTTATTATTAATCTATAGTTTTCTAGGGTTCCGCTATAATAATAGGTCTGGTCCAAGAGAAAACATACAATGATTACATTGTACACACGGACGGATAAAAGCCTAGGAGATATTTCTTAACGAAATATTTCCTAGGCTTTTTAATTTACTAAGGAGAATACACTATGGAATTAATACTTTTGCCAGAACAACTCTCGGTTTTTCAAATCGAATCATTGGAACAATTGGATTTATCAATGAAGCCTCTGTTTATTGGCTCTACTGCAGATGAGCTTTCTATCGTTGCTCCAACAAAGAGTGTGCCAACAAAAACAATAAACCAAGAAGATGGTTGGCGCGCATTAAAAATCAATGGTGTTTTAGATTTCAGTTTAGTTGGCATTTTATCTAAGATAGCAACTTTGTTAACCGAAATTGACGTCAGCATATTTGCAATATCAACGTACGATACTGATTATATTTTAATAAAAGAAACAAATCTCTCTAATTCAATAGACTGTCTGCGTCAAAACCAATATGTAGTTTCAGAAAAATAAGTAACGCAAAATAGCTCACAATCAAAAATCAATAAAATACTGCATTTTTACATAAAAAAAGCGTTGCACCAAGATCTTGGTGCAACGCCATGAAATGCTAAATGGAGAAGAAGGGATTCGAACCCTCGCACGCTTTAACACGTCTACACCCTTAGCAAGGGCGCCTCTTCAGCCGCTTGAGTACTTCTCCATAACAATAACTAATATACCAGAATTTAGAATGGATAGCAATACCCAAAATGCCGTCAACACTGCTTTTTGCGCTCAATAAACAGTTCATGAGCGAAGACTCATAGTACTGTCATAATTACCGTATTTCAATGCCATGGTTTTCCATGAAAGATTGCTTTAGTAGTTTTTAAAAGGCCGACATACATTCACATAGAGTCCGTATCGGCTTTTTTAATTACATTCGGTCAAGCTTAACCGTCGCATATCTGGAAACACCTGCTCATCTATTACACGGGTGCACAGAAATTGTTAACTCTTTATTGTTATTCCGCTTCTTCTTTATAGCTTAATGCGGCAACGTTTAATTCTTTATCTCCTAGTCCCTTTGTAAAGCTAGTTTCGTGGGAAACAATAATCACGTTTCCTGGGAATTTGTCGATAGCTGCACGCAAAGCATTTTTTGTGCCTTCATCCAAGTGGTTTGTCGGTTCATCTAAAATCAAGAAATTACTTGGTTTCATTTCCATAATGGCCAACTTAACTTTGGTCTGTTCCCCACCAGAAAGCTGCTTCATTGGTTTTTGCGCATTTTCAGCGTTAATACCAGCAGCAGCTAACCGAGTACGTAAAGCTTTCGGCTCCAATTTAGGGAAACGATCTTGCATTTCTTGCAGTGGTGTTTTTTGATCATTGTCCCATTCTAAATCTTGATCAAAGTAATTCACAACTGCTGATGGTGAAAACTCTGCTTCACCACCAAGTGCTGGAATAACACCCAAAACAGATTTAATTAGTGTAGACTTACCAGCACCGTTAAAACCTTTGAAGACAACCTTTTGACCCGATGTCATCGAAAAGGTCACCGGCTCCAAAACAGGTGTTACATAACCAACAGAAAGTTCATTCACTGTTAGTGCGTTTGCAGACTGAGAGTTAACATAGGGAAAATTAAACTTAGCTTGCAATGCCTCTGACGGTGGATCAACTCGATCCATTCTTGCCAACATTTTTTCACGTGACTTGGCTTGTTTTGATGTTGACGCACGTGCCTTGTTTTTGGCAATAAATTTTTGCGCTTTCTCAATTTCACCTTGTTGCTTTTCATATTGACGTAACTGTTGCTCAGCTCGCTCGTCTTTTTGACGCATTGCCTTTTTAAATGAGCCACGGAACTTAGTAATTTTACCAAACGATAGGTCAATTATTGCATTGGTTACCTTATCCAGGAAGTCAAAATCATGCGAAATAATCATCGCTGATCCTTCAAAAGACTGTAGGAAATCTTCAAGCCATTCAATATGGGCCACATCTAGATAGTTTGTTGGTTCATCTAAGATAATAACGTCGTCATTTTCTAACAATAACTTAGCCAGAATGACTTTGGCACGTTGCCCACCAGACATTGATTCTAGTGCCCGAGTGCGCCCAATGGCTTCCAATCCCAATCCAGAAATCACGCGCTCAATTTTGGTGTCCACGTCATAAAATCCGGCAGCGTCTAGCTCTTCTTGCATGCGTCCGGCGCGTTCTAACAATTTATCAGATAAGCTCTCTGCATATTCATTGTACAGTTCCGTAATACGGTCTTGTTTGTCATACAAATCTTGATAAGCCGTATGCAAAAAATCAACCAGCGTCATTCCCTCAGGAATTTCTGCATACTGGTCTAGATAGCCGACCTTTAGGCCTTTTTGCCATTCGATTTTACCAGAGAGAGGTAGTTCTTGACCGGTAATGATCTTGATAAGTGTTGACTTACCAGCACCATTTTGGCCAACAATGCCCATGTGTTCTCCAGCCTGTAATTCAAATGCTGCATCTTCGTATAAAGTTTTTTCTGCGTAGGCCATTGAAAGGCCTGAAATTTCTAATAATGCCATAACTATAAGTCTACCATACTTTAAAGCAACATTGAGTATGTACGAGGTATTTTTTGCGTTTCACCCGATAAAACAGCGTCTCGTGTTTTTTCGATAACTTCTTTGGAATATTTCACTTTATCTTTTTGGTCAGTAATTTCGTAAACAGTAAGAACCGAATGAGCTAATTGATAGCCTTCTTCCACACTTCCTTGCATCATCATTAATAAACCCTTTCCAAATTTCAAACGAATTCGCTCACCAGTCCAATCTAATATAAACTGGTCAGCATCGCTCAATATTTGTTCCGATAAGGTTAACATTTCAGCTGCACCTTTAAGATCTACAAAAAGCAGTCCGTTAAAGGCTGTATAAGCAATATCTACTAATCGCTTTTTTTCTGTACGTAACTGTGTATAAAATTTTGCTCGTTTGATAGCTAAACGGCTTAAAATTAACAAGTCACTTGGAGACATACCAAAATAAAACAAAGTAAAAATATCTAATTCAATTTGTCCCCACGTTTCGGCTTGCTTTAAAAAATTAACTGCTGGTCTGACGTGTTTTTTCACAATATCAATGTCATATATTTGTAAATTCTCTTCTTCGGCAAGTGCGCCCTGTATCATTAAACCAAAATCACGTATAAAGCGTGCACTGATACCGCCACGACCTTGACGCATATCATTTGTAGCTTTCAAAATCATTGCTTCTAATTGTTTCTTTTCTTGTGGTTTCCCGGATTGAACACCCATTTCACGGAGCAACATATAAATATAATTATTGTTGGTTTCTCCACCAAGAAACAAGAATTCATCATGACTAACACCCATATCTGATAATAATTTATCTAGCCGATCCGCTGAAATACGAGTATGCCCTTTTTCAAATTTTCCAATCAGTGATCGAGATATGCTAGGCTGTTCTAAGTCAACTATTTTCAAACCCTTATCTTCTCGTAAACGTTTAAAAGTCGCACCATAATTCATTTTCATTACCCTCATTATTTAAAAAATAGAATATATTCTCTTTTTGTTGTCAAACTGACTTTACCATGTATGCTATATTTATTCAATTTATCATTAAAAAAAGGAGTTCTTATATGCGCGTTGCCAAAAATAATACAGCATTTCGAGTAATGATTACATCACAGTTCGTTAATAACTTAGGAAGCAGCTTTTTCAATATTGTTTTTTTAGTTTATGCTGCAACACTGCCAAACAAAACACTTAGTGTTACATTAGTCGCATTTACAGAAATGCTACCAACACTATTCTCCATTATTGTTGGAAACTTTGCTGATAAAACGAAGCATCACCTTCGGTCTTGGCGTATTGCTCGCCTCTCTCAATCAATAATTTTTTTGATTATTACTGTGATATTGATTTTCTTTGACGGTCAATTTTGGAGCTTTTTGATACTGTTATTATTAGTCTTTGTTTCTTCGGTAGTCGGATCTTATAGTAATTTACTAATGAAACCAGTTTCTAGATTTATTTTAAGCGATTCTGATCTGCAAGAAGCAATGAGCTTGGAGCAAACTGTCAGTGTTGCCGTCAACTTAATTGGTGGTTTTTCCGGCGTCGCTTTACTTGGCATTTTGCATCAAAATTACGCTGGATTTAGTCTTATCAATGCTGGGATGTTTGTTATTGCTTGGTCCATTATGGCGCTTAATCATCGTCAATTTTTGGAAGCCGAACAACATATTGAAGCAGAAACAAAGCCAAATACCAATACATCAATTTTTTCAGATTTAAAATCAACTTTTATTTATGTTTACAAGGATCATTTGTTTTTTCAAATTTTACTACTCGCTACCGCCATTAATTTTGTCGGCACCTCTTTTAATGGTGTTTTTAACCTGACCTTATTACATAACAAATCATTATTAATTGGTAACTTTGGGACGACCGTAGCTATTTTTGGCGCAATAAGTTCAATTGGCCTATTAACTGGATCTTTGATTATCAATGATTTTTTCAAGAAACTAACAACAAAACAATTAATTGGCATTTCTGGTATTGGTATTGTGTTAATTGCTGCTGTACCCCTTTTTTATCCAAATGGTGTTTTATGGATGCTAATCATTTTTTTATTTTCATACATTGAAGCTAAAATCAATCCAAAATTAGGAGCAATCTTAATGAAGCGAACCAATCATAATCGCTTGGCGGGTGTTTCTGGTCTAATTAATACATTCGTTATGTCGGCCACGCCACTTGGTCAAATTATTTTTCTCGGCACCGCAAACATCTATTCACCAAATATTTCTTGGTTCTTCATGGGATTTGTCGCATCACTGATTACCATTTATACAATCTTAACTCGCCAACAAGATATGGAACTGGTTGAAAAAACCAGAGAATCCGCTATACTATAATTATTATGAAACCACGTAAACTAAACATCAAAACTATTCCAGCTGCTGACATCAACCGTGCTTATCGCTTTTGGCGTGATGTATTTGATTTGCCGCAATCTGGTCACCAAAGTGGTCGGCACCTTGTGATTGATGGCGAAGATATTGTGTTTGTCACCGGCAAACCAACTGACCGCCTAGAAATGCTCGTTCGTGATCACCAAGCCGATTTGGTAAAACACTTACGTAACAATTTCATCCCAATTATTGGCGAGCCAGAAAAAAGATTTGGAAACAAAATTGCCTTATCAATACATGATTCCGAAGATAATTTAATTGTTTTAGAAGCCAATGCTTAAGATCAAAATAAAAAGCGTAAACAGCTATTATAAGTTGTTTACGCTTTTTTACTATTAAAGTGTTGTAAAATCAATGACCTTACGACCAGTAATTGAACCAGCTTTCATTTCATCAATAATTTCATTCATATCTTGGAAGGCAACTGTCTCAACAATTGGCTTAACTTTTCCTTCAGCACCAAATTGGAAAGCTTCCTTTAGGTCTGCACGTGTTCCAACCAATGAACCGCGAACTTCAATACCATCAAGGACTGTTTTAGCAATATTCAAAGCCATATCACCTTGTGGCAAAGCAACGGCTACAAGCTTGCCCATTGGACGAAGCACATTCACAGCCTGGGAGAATGCAGCATCGTTAACAGCTGTCACTTGAGCATTGTGAACGCCGCCAGTTAATTCATTCACCTTAGCTACAACATCTTCCTTCTTACGATTAACTAGTACTTCCGCTCCATTAGCTTTTGCGGCTGCTAATTTATCATCGTTTCCATCAATAACTGCAACGTGAGCACCGAAAACACTGTGTGCATATTGAACAGCCAAATTACCTAGACCACCAGCACCGTGAACTGACACCCACTCACCAGGCTTAGTTTCACCGACTTTCAAGGCTTTGTACATTGTAACACCAGCACAAGTAATTGATGTCGCTTCAACAGGGTCTAAGCCTTCTGGTACTTTAACTGCATACTTAGCATTTACAACAACTTGTTGTGACATTGCGCCATCAATTGTGTAACCAGAATTACGCACCTTACGGCAGAACGTTTCGTTTCCTGAGACACAGTAATCACAAACGCCACAAGCGTCATAGAACCAGGCAATTGAAACACGGTCACCGACTTTAAGGTAATCGCTAGCACCTTCACCTAATTTAGACACGCGTCCAACACCTTCATGTCCAATAACTCGACCAAAATTACCGTTACGTTCACCGATCTTGTTAGGGTCACCGAAATCGCCGTTAGCACAGTGCAAATCAGTGTGACAAAGGCCAACGTATTCAACATCAACCAATGCATCTCCAAATGCTAACGCACGTGGCTGCCAATCCTCGATCAAATCAACATAACCATCATTTACGTTACGAACAACTGCTGCTTTCATTTTTAACCTCTTTCTTGTATGTGAACTTATTTACAATTAATTTTACCGCTTTTTGTCATATTTGTAAAGTATTATTTACTACGCATCTCCTTCTGTTAGTGACTCGTTTCACATAAATACCCAAAAGAAAAAGAACATTATCATTAAATGTTCCTTTTAATTTTATTGAATTATTGGTCAGTATTTAATTTTTTAAATCCAGGAATTGTTAACATAAAAATTAAACTAATGACGTACATTAACGATAAACTCAGCATCACGGCTGCCACACTATAATTGTCCATAATCCAACCAATCACAACTGATGAAAAGGCACCAATAGCACGGCCAGATCCCATCAAGGTATTGGCTGCAGTTGCTCGAATTTCCGAAGGATACAATTGACTAATAACTGCGCCAAATCCACCATACATGCCGTTAGAGAAAAATCCAACTAATGCACCTAAAATTGTTAATGTCCACATATTATATGCAAATGTAAAGACATAAATCATAAGCGCTGAAGCTACTAAGAATATAGCAAACGCGCGTCGGGGACCTATGGTGTCTAGAATCGTACCAAAAGTAAGCATACCAACCGCCATACCAATAATAATAGGTATCATACCAAGATTGACGTATCCTGCTGTAATTGTTTCTGTGATACCCAATTGCTTCCGCATAATTGTTGGCAACCAGTTCATCAATCCGTAATAGCCCGATGTTTGAATAGTCAACATCACAATTAACACAAAAGAAGTATAAGCGCGTTTGGGGGTATTGGCAATCGTTTTAAAACTAAATTTCTTTTTACCAGTCTTGTAGTCAGCCTGCAGTTGCTCAAATTCAGGTGTTTCTTTTAAGTGTCGTCTCACAATGTATACAACGATTAGTGGCAAAAATCCTAACATAAACAAACCACGCCAACCAAAGAAAGGCATAATTAATGTTGCTAAAATTGCCGCGAGTATGGCACCCACTTGTCCGCCAATTGCAGTAATAGAGCTCATACGGCCTACACGACTAGCTCTAAAGCTCTCAGCAATCAATGCCATACTTACACCATACTCACCACCAGTTCCCATCCCCAGAAGGAAACGAGCTGCATAAATCGTGTGCGTGTTATCCAAAAATGCCAAGATAACTGTCGCAAAGGTCACGAGCATAATAGTATAAGACAATACTTTAACACGACCGATACGGTCAGCTAAAATACCAAACAAGAGACTTCCTAATAGTGCTCCCCAGTTTGACATTGCTGCAATAATTCCACCCTGTGCACCAGTAATGTGTAGTTCGGCAATCATAGGCGCCAATGCGAAAGATAGGAATGTTGCGTCCATATGATCCAAAGTAAACCCTAGGGTTGTTGATCCAAGAACCACCTTTTGTTCGCTGGTCATTTGAGCACCAGTCTCTACCTGATCTTGCTGCATTACGTTTTCGGACTGACTAATTGTCATATATTGTTTTCCTCCAAAATGTCTGCTCACTGGCAAACGTTATTTTGTCCGTTAATTATTAAACCATATATACAGTAATTAATCAATCAAACGTTTAACAATTTTTAAATTATTGTACAAAAAAAGCGCTCTCGCGCTATTTTTGAAATTACTTTTCCGAAATTGAAGCGATTCCAGGCAATTCCTTACCTTCAAGGTATTCAAGTGAAGCACCACCACCAGTTGAAATGTGGGTCAACTTGTCGGCAACACCCAATTGTTGTACCGCAGCAGTTGAATCACCACCACCAACGATTGTTGTACCACCATTTTCAGTCACTTTAACCAATTCTTCACCAATTGCCAAAGTACCCTTTGCAAAATTAGACATTTCGAACACACCCATAGGTCCGTTCCAAACAACAGTCTTTGCATCAGACAATGTGTCTTGCAACAACTTAACAGACTTAGGACCAATATCTAGACCCATGTAGCCGTCAGGAATACCATCTTCAGCATCAACAACTTCAGTCTTTGCATCATTTGAAAATGCGTCAGCAGCAATTGAATCAATTGGCAAAACCAACTTGTCGCCAGCTTCTGCCATCAATTCCTTAGCCAATTCAACTTTATCAGCTTCAAACAATGAATTACCAATCTTGTTACCCTTAGCAGCATCGAATGTATAGGCCATTCCACCACCAACGATAACCTTATCAGCCTTGTTCAATAATGACTTTACGATTTCAATTTTATCAGAAACCTTTGCACCACCGATAATAGCAACGAAAGGACGAACTGGGTTCGCAACAGCATCACCCAAGAACTTGATTTCTTTTTCCATCAAGAAGCCAGCAGCTGCTTGTGAAACATTTGAAGCAATACCTACGTTTGAAGCGTGGGCACGGTGAGCTGTACCAAAGGCATCGTTGATGAACAAATCATCACCCAATGATGCCCAATACTTACCCAATTCAGGATTGTTCTTTGATTCGTTTTTGACCACTTCACCATCAACAACGTCTTCAAAACGTGTGTTTTCAACCATCAAAACTTCACCATCTTGCAAAGCGTTGATTGCTGATTCTAATTCTTCACCGCGAGTTTGTGGCACGAACTTAACGTCCTTACCCAATAATTCACCCAAGCGTGCGGCAACTGGTGCTAATGACAATTCTTTCTTATCGTCTTCAGACTTAATACGTCCCAAATGAGAGAACAAAATTGCGCGACCATTGTTTTCCAAAACATACTTGATTGTTGGCAAAGCTGCCACAATACGGTTATCGTTTCCGATAACGCCTGCCTTGATAGGCACGTTGAAATCAACGCGCATCAATACTTTCTTACCTGAAAGTTCCAAATCTGAAACAGTCAATTTAGCCATGATAGCCTCCAAATTTTTATAGTTACAAGTCTATTATAAAACAAAATTTTGTCTTTGTGTTGTTCGCGTGTGAGAAACTGCACGATTAATTTCGACGGTGAACCTTTTTCATAGGCAATCCCGTCATCCGTAATTTCAAATAATTTTTTTGGTCCACCAAAATCCGTGTTATTTCATGTTGATTATCTTTTAAAATAGCGGTTAATTGACTCCAAATATCTCTTTTTTCGTTTGATAATTCGTCAAGAATTGTTAACGTTGTTCGCTTAGGTACGTAGCTCATTTCTCTTTGCAACTGCGTAACATTATAATCATTTCCAGCATATTTACTTAACGTGTTCATGATATATTTTTCAGCACTAGCATATTTTTGACCAGCAACATAAACAAAATTGCGTTTACCTTCAAAATAATAATCACTGACCACCACTTCAGGATGACCAAAATAAAAATCGGATTCTAATAACTTTCCTTCGCTAAAATATTGTTTTGCAAATAAACGTCCATCCCGTAAATAAATATCTTTATAGTCTATTTTACCATCTGAATCCTGCCAAACAACTGCCTGCACGATTCGTTTAGAATCACCAAACCAACGTACAGTTGCTAGCTGTTGCCCACGACTAACGATACTTTTAGTCCAGTCTTTGTTAATAATCAATTGCGCTTCGTTGGGCACTGGCAATTCACCCCACCAGATGCCTTTGGTTTCATCAATCTCACTTAAATAAGACTGCGCATATATATCAAACACCCTATGAGGATTTAGACCAAGTTTTTTAATGAGATGCGCTGCATCTTCATGTGGTGTAGCCAACCACAATTCATCACTATTACCGGACTTTACTTGCTCTATTTGCCAAGCAACTCCCTTTAAATTGGTTTCTGTGAGGGAATTGATAATCTCTATCTTCATATTAGCACCTCACATATCTTTTGCCACTGATCAGCGATGTTATTTGTCTGATATTCCTGTGCCTTTTTGTGAGCACCAACAGATAAGTGATCATAATTATCGAAAATACGTCGCATCGCATCAGCAAGATTGGAAATATTAGCACGCTCTTGCGCTTTGTCTCTGTCAAAATCAGCTAGACACCCATTCACTCCCTCACACACAAGCTCTTGGGCACCATATAAGTTAGCATAGGTGGCTATCGGTAAAGCGTCCCCAATGGCTTCAATATACGTTAATCCGAACCCCTCAGAATAAGAGGCTGATACAAATGCATCATATTTTTGAAAATCATGAATAATGTCTTGGCTCAAACCTTTTAAATGCACACTAAATTGCAAGTCTAATTCCGCTATTGCTCTTTGTATATTTTCTTTTTCGTTTCCTGAACCGTAGATGGCTAACGTGACATCCATCCCCTCATCGCGTAATTTTTTAATCGCTTTTATGATTTGTAGTATATTTTTTTCTGGATGTAAGCGTGAGGCGGTGACGAAATTAGCTGTACCGCCGTGCCAGCGACGTGGATTTTCTAATTTAGCTACCCCACCGACCGGTACTGCACAAATTTTATCTGCGCCTCGCATATTCATTTGAGTAAGTTGTTTTTTTATCATCTCAGCTTGCAATTCTGTAGCTGTTACGACTAAGTCCATATCATCCAGATGATCAAACATATATTGATAATAATTGTTCCATAAAGGGTGCCCACCTTGATAGGTTACTAGGTGTTCAGCATGAATCATATCCACAATTTTCAAGGGTAATCCAATGCGCTTTAATCGTACTAATGATTCTTCGCACGCTGTCCCACGATCTAAAAAATAAATATTTTTTTGAAAAATATGTTGCATTTCTATAAAAAAGAAATCAATTAATGCTTCTTTTGTTGAAAAAACATAATTTTTACCACGAAAATTACGTAGATGAATATTTGTAGCAATTTTTCCACGTGAACCACTATCTCGATAGTGCCACATTATTTCATGGATACCATTTTTTAAAATAACACGATCATCGTCAATCAAGAATAATTTTTTCGCTTCAGAATAACTTTTAGAACGAAAAATGGTCTCAGTATATTGCCCCGTCGTTTGATGCACGATAGTGCGCTGCGTGTTCGTTAAGTCCCACAAAGAGTTAGTGGAATATTCATTAATTTCCGTTAAACCAGTTTTGGCGTATCGATCTGGATCATCACTTAACAACAAATCATATAATCCGATAACTTCATTTTCTGGTAGGGACCACAATTGCATATGATGGTGTAATTGTGGCAATAAGTCAGTGAAGATAAATTTAAATTCAATCTTTTTTTCACGAAAACAGTGCGCACGATAAAACTGTGCGTGTTCAACGCCACTATTACTTTCTCCAATTGCCTTATTCACAAAAAAGTTCATAATTATCGCCTCACATTTTATCTGTTATGGATAATTATATACAAAAAAAGGAACTCTCCCAAGTTCCTTTTTATATTAGTTGCCCCTGCTGGATTCGAACCAGCGCATGTCGGTACCAAAAACCGATGCCTTACCACTTGGCGAAGGGGCAATAGCTAATTTATTTTGCCGTTAGCTTTTATCGGCAATGGGAGCGGTAGGATTCGAACCTACGAACCCGAAGGAACGGAGTTACAGTCCGTCGCGTTTAGCCAGACTTCGCTACACTCCCATATCTCAAACAACTATATTATAATACCAGAAAATCAGGCCGTTGACAATACTTTTTCATAATTTTTTTAAACATTCTTCTTCATAGAATCACGAACCAACCCAAAAATTGTCCACAAAGCTACAATAACAATTAACTTGTTTAATAAATCGACATTCATACTAGTAAAGAACTTAGCCGCAACAATCACACCTAGAACACCACCTATAGCTACTCCAGCAAACCCTCGCCATGATACCCGATCCATTTTGATTACATTTAAAGCTGTCGTAGGCATAATCAATGCTGCATCTAACATCATTACAGGGAAAGCAACAGCGGGATTAACACCCATCAAAGAGAAGAATATTAATTCTGGCGCATAATTACCCAAACCCATAGTCATCAACACACCAATACCAAAGTTGAAAACAATTCCCAAAATCAACCACCAGCCATGTAACCCATGCACACCCATTGAATTATTACTTCCTGGGGTAGTAATCATACGTACTACCATGATAATAACAGCAATTAATAACGCTACAGCCATCACACGTTGTACCGTAGGTGCGTGCCATTTTTTTGTGACATGGGTCCCGGCGTAAGCCCCAATCACTGCAGCTGTTGTCATAGGTAATAACGTTGTCAATTCAACTTTAACAGCCGTAATAAAAAATAAAGCTTGAAACATTACTGGTATCGCATGAACCGCGTTCAAGGTTCCCGGTAATTTGCGATCATCATCTATATAATGTGTCATCCGGAATGCCGCGGTTGTTGTTGCAAATGAACCAATACCCAGTGTATCTCCAAAATCTGTTATAAATCCAATCAACATGCCTAAACCAAATCGCTTAAAAATGGGTTGTCTATGGAGCAGATAAGATCTGATAACAACTATAATCATTGCTATCATCACAACAACAAGTAGTATTTGTATACTATACAGTATGAAATTTTCAGGAAACATATTTCTCTCACTTCAAAATTAGTCTTTTTTATTGTATCAAAAAAAAGCGCCCATTTTGCGCTTTTTAACTGTAACATATATTTAAAAATAAATTCACCAAATTTGTACACGTTCTTGGGGATCAAGCCACATGTTATCTCCTTGCTTCACGTTAAATGTCGCAAAGAAGTCATCAAAATTTTTCACTTGTATATTGACCCGTAATTTAGCAGGACCGTGAGGATCTGATGCGGCTAGTAACTTCATATATTCTGGTCGTGCTTTCATTCGCCAAATGGCAGCCCAATTTTCAAAGAATTCAGTTGCAGAGAAGTCATCATCACGTTTAGCTGCTTCTAGTGCGGCTGCTAAACCACCTAAGTCTGCTACGTTTTCGGAAACAGTTAGGTGACCATTGACTTTTGCACCGTATGAGTCTAAACCATCAAATTGCGCAACAATTTGATCCGTCCTTACTTTGAATGACTCATAGTCCTTGTCTGTCCACCAGTTATTCAGACTACCAAATTCATCAAATGAAGCACCATTGGTATCAAATGCATGAGAAATTTCATGAGCAATCACTGCGCCAATGCCACCATAATTGGCCGAAGATGATTGTGCCAAGCTATAAAATGGTTCTTGCAAAATAGCCGCCGGAAAAACAATCTGATTTTGCTGTGGATCATAATACGCGTTAACCAAATGAGCCGGCATGTGCCATTCACTACGATCGACTGGTTGATGCCACTTACTCCAAGCATAAGCAATTTCTATCTTTCGAAATTTCAAAGCTGTTTCAAACAACGTTACATCGCTAGAAACTACTTTTTTCTTCAAGCGTTCTGGTAACTTTTCTGGATAGCCAATGTGTGGCACAATGGTATTTAACTTAGTAACTGCCTTCTTGCGCGTTTCTGTGTTTAGCCACTGTACCGACTGCAACCGATTCTTATAAACATCAATCATTGAAGCAACTTTTTCTTCAACATCAGCTTTGGCTTTAGGAGAAAATTTCTCTGATGCATAATATAAGCCAATTGCTTGGTTAAACGGGCGTGATGCAAGATAAAAGGCTGATTTTTCTTGACTCATCGCTTCAGGAAGACCACTTAATGCTCGTTGATAGACTCCTCCCAAGATGCGAATTTCGTCCGATAGATATGGTGTAAATTGATTAACCAATGCCACAAGCAGGTATGCTTTTAATAATGGCCATGCTTCTTCTGAATAAAATTGATCAGCCGCTTGCCAAAAACGTTCTTCTGGAACCACAACCATATCCGGTATCTGACCAACCAATTCATTTAAAATATCGTTTAAGGGTAACGCCGGTGATAATTGGACAAACTTTTCCCACTCATATGGGTGGTATAGCTTTGCATACTCGTGCCCCTCTTCTTGACTCAATACCACGGTCGCAACCCGTGCATCAAATGCAAGATATTTGTCAATCAAATCATTAGTTTCACTTTCTGAAAAGCCAAATTTTGGCAACAAATCCTCTTGTTCTTCACGAAACTTAGCAAGTAACACCTTTGCCTGTGGATGATCTTTAGCATAGTATGTTGTGTCTGGCAAAAGAATATCCAGACCACCCGCCCACAAAACGTTGGTACGTGCGTCCTTGAAATCAGGTTCCACACCAAACGGAAACGCATTTGGTAATCCCGCTTTTTCTAAATCAGCGATGTGTGAAGCAAAGTCAGCAAAAGACGAAAAGGATTGGTATTGCTTCAAAAATGGTCGTATCGGAGACGAACCAAGCTCGTCACGTGTTGCAAAATCAGATGCCAATCGATGATATTTCACAAAGTTATTCAAAATATCGTCATCAGGTAAATCTTGCCCTTTTTGCCAGTCAGCTGTCGTTTTCAGTAACCACTGCTCAATATCATCGGCTAAATCACTAAACCCACCAGTGCGAGGTTTATCAGATGGAATTACCGCCTTTTTTTCCCATTCTCCATTTATTGCCTCATAAAAATCATCTTGGATTCGAACCATTAAATCACTCCTTCTCATTTAATACACTCAATTTGTTAACAAACATTATATACTAGTTTCATTAAAATATAAAAATCGAACAATATTGCATGTTCGATTTTTATATTACTTCTGTTGTACTTTATAAGTTGCGGCTTCTTCTTCAGTTGCCAAAACAAAGTGCCCTGGATTAACTTCCAACATTGTACGTTCTTTGCCGTCTGTTTCAACACTAGAATCGTAATCAATATGTTGGCGATTATTCTCAACTTCCGGATCCGGTACCGGAATAGCCGATAATAGACTTTTCGTGTATGGATGCAAGGGGTGATTATATACGGCGTCTGCCGTTCCAATCTCAAGCAGCTTTCCCCAATGCATGACACCAATACGATCTGAAATATATTTTACCATCGACAAATCGTGAGCAATGAACAAGTAAGTTAATGAATGTTTCTTTTGTAATTCTTTCATCAAATTAACAACCTGCGCTTGAATCGAAACATCCAACGCCGATATCGGTTCATCAGCAATAATGAACTTAGGATCGACCGCAAGTGCACGCGCAATTCCAATACGCTGACGTTGTCCACCGGAGAATTCATGTGGATAACGAGAAGCATGATCTTTGTTTAAACCAACTAAGTCCAACAACTCTTGAACCTTAGCATTACGCTCTTCTTTGGACTTCGCTAAATGGTTCACGTCGATACCTTCAGCAATAATGTCGCGCACTTTCATACGTCCATTCAAACTAGCTTGAGGATCTTGGAAAATCATTTGTGAATCCTTACGAAATTCAGAAAGATGCTTTCCTTTTAACTTAGTGACATCTTCCCCATCAAATGTAATTGAACCAGCCGTTGGTTCATATAATTTTAAAATTGTACGACCAATTGTTGTTTTACCAGATCCAGATTCACCAACAAGGCCAAATACTTCACCTTCATAAATATCAAAACTGACATGGTCAATAGCACGAACTTCATTCGATTTACCTTTGTTAAAATACAACTGTAAATCTTTCAACTCAACCAATTTCTTTGGTGCTTCTTCGGTCATGATTAAGCCTCCTGCCCTTGTAATTCTTGCCAATGGGCCCAACGATTCAAAATTTGTCTTGGTGGGGTAACCTTAGGCGCACGTTCATCCAACAACCAAGTGGCCGCATAGTGTGTCTCACTAACTTTGAAAAATGGTGGTTCCTCACGACTATCAATTGCTAATGCGTATTGATTACGTGCCGCAAAGGCATCCCCAACAGGAGGTTCCAACAAATCAGGTGGTGTTCCTGGAATGGCTTGCAGCGATCCTTCTTCAGTATCTGTTGTTGGCATTGAATTCAACAATCCCCATGTATATGGATGTTGTGGATTGAAGAAAATTTCATCAACAGTGCCATACTCAACAATTTTACCAGCATACATAACAGCCACTCGATTGGCCATGCCAGCAACAACACCTAAATCATGAGTGATGAAAATAATGGATGAATTTGATTCTTTCTGTAGTTCTTTCATCAAGTTCAAAATTTGCGCTTGAATGGTTACATCTAAGGCAGTTGTTGGTTCATCTGCGATCAATATTTCAGGATCAGCTGCCAAAGCAATTGCAATAACCGCACGTTGTCTCATTCCACCTGACCATTGGTGTGGATAGTCATTGATGTGTTCTTCGGCATCAGGAATACCAACACCTTTCATCAATTCTAGCGCACGAGCCAGAGCCTCTTTTTCTTTCATGCCACGATGCTTAACCAATGGTTCAGCAATTTGATGACCAATTTTCATTGTTGGATCCAAACTCGTCATTGGATCCTGAAAAATCATAGCAATTTCGTTACCACGAACGTGTTGCCACTCTTCTTCTTTCAACTCTAATAAGTTTTTGTCCTTAAATATCAATCGACTATTATCAGGAATGATGGCATTCTTAGCATTTAGTCCCATTAAAGTTTTTGTTGTTACTGATTTTCCTGATCCAGACTCACCAACAATTGCTAATGTTTCACCTTCATTTAAATCAAATGAAACATCACGAATCGCCTGCACGGTACCAGCATAAGTATTGAAGTTGACGTGTAAATTTTCAACTTTTAAAATTGGATTACTCATTATACATGTACCTCTTAATCTTCACTCGCACGTGGGTCGAAAGCATCACGAAGTCCGTCACCCAATAGAATGAACGCCAACGAAATTAACACCAACATACCGGAAGGAATCAAAACTTGATAAGGATAGAATTGCAACATACTTTGTGCATCAGAAATCAGTGATCCCAATGATGCTGTTGGTGGTTTAACACCCAAGTTAATCGCTGATAATATTGCTTCAAACATAATGGCACTTGGCACTGTCATCATAATTTGAACAATAATTGTACCAGCCATATTTGGTATCAAATGTTTGATAGCAATTTTTGTTGAACTCTCACCCAATGATTTTGCGGCTAATATATAGTCACGTTCTTTCAAAGAAAGTGTCATATTACGAACTTGACGAGCCATACTCAACCAACCAGTAATGGCAATCGCGATTATAATCGATGTAACACCATTACCAAGTAACAAACCAAACATTGTAACAACAATTAGGTTTGGAACAGATGAGAGAATTTCAATGATTCGTTGCATGACAACATCGACCCAACCGCCTTTCCATCCAGAAATGACGCCATAGGTCACACCAATAACTAAATCAATGACTGTTGCCGAGATTGCAACTAATAGAGAAATGCGCATACCGACAATAACACGTTTTCCTAGTGAACGGCCAATGTTATCAGTACCAAACAAAAAGTTTTGCTTCACATTATTATCACTATATGAATCGGTCGCTTCTGTTGATCCTGGTGATTTTATTTTACCGTTCCAGCCAGGAATTGGTAGTCCAGACTTTGGTGGTAAATTTTTATATTTACCGACATTGTCAGAATCAAACGAGTTTGCGTCACTTTGCTTCACAAAAACATTCGATATAATGGCAAATCCAAGGATAAATACCAAAAACCACATTGATACAACCGCTAATTTATTTAATTTCAGACGACGCCAAGCATCCTGCCAAAATGACAGTGCTGGCTTGGAAATATGTTCGTTGGCATCAGAGCTTTGTGCGCCAACGATGACAAAATCTTCAGTATTTGCAGCCATCATGAGCCTCCTTATTGCAAACGAACACGTGGATCAACAATTGCCGTCAAAATGTCCGTAATCAGAATCATTACCATCAACATCACAGCATAAACAATTGTTGTACCCATGATAACTGGAAAATCTTTTGTAGGAATAGATGAGACGAATTGTTGCCCAATGCCTGGAATTGAGAAAATATTTTCGATCAGTGTTGATCCGGTTAACAAACCAGCAGCCATCGGTCCAACTAATGTCAAAACTGGAATCATTGAATTACGATAAGCATGTTTATTGACAATTTCTTTTTCACTAAGACCTTTAGCACGTGCCAACTGTACATAGTCTGATCCTAAAGCCTCAATCATTTCTGAACGGACAAAGCGCGTCACAACGGCGGCCGGTGTAACAGCTAATGCTAAGGTTGGCAAAACTGACTGAGAAAATGAATCCCCCCAACCAGAGACTGGAAATAGCGGCCACTTAAATCCAAATAAATATAGGAAAATAATTCCTAAAATAAAACTTGGAACCGAAATTCCTAGTGTTGATACCACACCTAATGTGCCATCAATTTTATTATTTTTATTTCGAGCTGATACTGCACCCATTAGCAGACCAGCAACAACACCGATAACCAGTGCTTGGGCACCCAGCTGGGCTGAGATTGGTAACCGTTGTCCGATTAACATGCTGACACTTTGATTTTGATATTGGAAGGATGTTCCAAAATCACCACGAAAGGCATTTACCAAATAATTCAGGTATTGTTGCCATAAAGGCAAATCCAATCCGTATGCTTTGTTTAATTGGGCAATCATTTGCGGCGTTAATTTAGGATTATTGAACGGTGTTCCTGGCATAACTTGCATCAAGAAAAACGTAGCAGTAATCACCAAGAATAACGTGAAAATCAGAAGCGCCAATCGCTTTAAAATATATTTCACCATAGTCTTGTCTTCCTAATAAATAAGAATTGACATACGTCAATTCTCATTTTGATTAAATGTAGTTTAATTCTATCATAAATTTCTTACTTACGGTAAGCGTATTTTAGATCGATATTTAGTCCTGTTGTGTTAATAATTACACCCTTAACATTTGGACGAGCCAATGAATAGCCTGAACGGAAGTAAAGTGGATTAAAGTTAGCTTGCTTATACAAAGCTGATTCAGCTTCCTTATAGTCCGCATCACGAGCAGAATCATTCAAAGCATTTGTAGTTTCTGCTCTGTTCACTGCCTTTGTGTACGCAGCATTATTGAACTGACCGTTGTTATATGAAGAACCATCTTTGAACAGATCATAGAAAGTTGAGCCTTCAGGATAATCGCCGCCCCAAAGTGAAACAACCGCATCAAAGTTTTGCGTTTCTGAATCAGATAAACGTTGCTTGAATGGCACAAACTTTTCTTCAACCTTCAAGCCTGGCAAAGCCTTTTGTAATGAGCCTTGCAAGTAATCCAAAGTAGTTTTTGCACTGGCGCTGTCAGCATCAGAAGTAATTGTCAATGTCATGCTTGATTCACCGACTTCTTTCAAACCTTCAGCAAACAATTTAGCCGCTTCTTTAGTGTCATACTTGTAACCAGGAGCAACGTACTTTGCCAAATCTTCGCCAGAAGCCGTCTTAGCTAATCCTTGAGGTGCTAAACCAGTTGCTGCAGTTGATAGGCCAGAAGTTACTTGTTCTACTAGTTCTTTACGGTTTGTTGCCAAGTTCAAAGCTTGACGAATTTTTGTATTTGCTAGGAACTTATTTTTACCAGTTTGATTATACTCAATATAGGCTGTTGTTGCTTCAGGAGCCTTTACCTTATCTTTATTGTTCTTGTTAGCAGCATATAATTCTGGTGTTGAAATTGACGCACGGTCAAGCTTACCTTGCTTATATAATTGAACAGCTGTCTCTGTCTTCTTAACAACGGAATAGTCAATTTCCTTTGTCTTAACGCTCTTTGCATCCCAATAATTATCGTTTTTAACAAGTTTGAAATTATTATTAGTTCCATTCCAACCTTCAAACTTATAAGGACCAGAATACAGTTGCTTAGCTGAAGTTGTACCATATTTTTTACCTTGTTTTTCAACAAAGCTTTGCTTCTGTGGCATAAAGTTAGCAAAAGTCAGTAAATACTTAAACTGCGGAATTGGTCGTTCTAATTTAAATGTAATCACATTCCCTTTAGAAGTTACACCCAACTCGCTAACCTTTGTCTTGCCTGCAACAATATCATCCGCGTTCTTAACACCGGATGTCAAGTAAGCATATTGCGAAGCTGTTTTAGGGTTAACGATACGTTGCCATGAATAAACGAAATCTTTAGCAGTTAGCTTTGATCCATCTGACCACTTCAATCCATTGCGCAATGTAGCAGTATAAGTCAATCCATCTTTCGATACCTTAACTGACTTAGCCAATTCTGGAACAGTCTTACCCTTGGCATTAACACGGAGCAGGTTAGATCCGGTGTTACCAATAACTGTTCCTGAGTAAGTATCCGTATTTTTTGAAATATCTAAAGTTTGAATTTCTGTCGGAAAAGAAAACTTGAGTGTATCACTTGATGATCCGTTCGAACCACCCCAGAGACCGGCAGCACGCGTTCCAGCGCCAGCAACAACCACAACGGCTGCACCGATCGCCCATTTTTTCCATGTATCCATGAAGATATATCCTCCCGATATACTTAATATGTTGATGTTTTTTAGTTTACCATGTTAATTTCTCATTTGCAACTCATTTATATTAGATTTTAATATTTTGTTGCATTTCGTTAAAATATCAGGAATACTAACAAAATTATACTATTAATAAGTTTTTTTGTGTTAAAAAACACCTCATTCGTCACAAAATTTTTAATCATTGCAACAGCAAAACTATAGCATGCTTAGAATAAAAATAAAAAAAGCATCGTTTTCTTACTTCACAAAAGAAATATATTAAACGCTTCACATTTCGTGTGAAACCCATTTCTTTTAAAGAAAACCATGCTTTTATTAAAAATTATAAGTTGTACTTAGGCTAAGCGACGATCAAACCACTTGGCAATTAACGATAGGCCATAATTCAACAAGAAGTATACTAACGTAATCGCAATCAGAACCGGAATGATATAAGTAGAGTTTTGTGCATAAATAATCTGACCACGATAAGTCATCTCGGCTAAGACAATACCCATAGCAAGACTTGTGTCCTTAACCAATGATATCAACTGTGAAATGATTGGTGGAATCATTTTCTTATATGCTTGGGGCAGGACAATGTAGATCATTGTCTGGATATTTGTTAGTCCATTAGCACGTGCACCTTCAAACTGTCCTTCATCAATTGATTCTAGTCCGCCACGCACAATTTCAGCGAGCATGGAAGATTCAAAAGTACTCATCGCAACAACAGTTGCCCAAAAGATAGGTAAATGAATGCCTAGCTTTGGTAAAGCAAAATAAACGAAGAAAATAATTAATAGTAACGGTAAATTACGAATAATATTATTAATTGTACCGACAAACTTAGAAAAATATGGGATACGTTCAAATTGAACAATTCCAATGATTGATCCAGCAATAAAACTTAGAATAACCGAGATAATTGATACACCAACTGTAATGCCTAATCCACCCAACAAATATTGGACGTTTTGCGGTGTAAAGGCGTCAAAAATTCCTAATGTAACCATATTGTCCTCCTTATGCTGCGTGCTTTAGTTTGCGTTCGAGATTTTGCATGTAGTAGCTCAATGGCAGTGTAATTACCAAATAGAAAAGTGCCACAATGATATACGTGCTAAAAGTGTCAAACGTAGTAGCTGCAACCATATTTCCTTGATACATCAAATCCAATCCACCAACAAAGGCTAGAATTGATGAATTTTTAACCAAATTAATGAATTGGTTTCCAAGTGATGGTAGTGCTATTTTAAAGGCTTGGGGCAGTACAATGTACCGCATACTTTGATTAAACGATAATCCATTAGCACGCGCCCCTTCCATTTGTCCATTATCAACGGAAAGGATACCGGCACGAACAGTTTCAGCAATAAAAGCTGATGTATATAATGATAATGCGATGGTTCCAGCTGCAAACCCGTTCATTGGGATAACCTTAGCAACAACTAGGAAGAAGAAGAAGGTGATAATCAATAATGGAATGTTACGAAATACTTGCACATATACATTACCAATTTTTTGCGCCCATTTTTGTGGCAAAATTTGTAAAATAGCAAAGAACGTGCCCAAAATCATAGAAATGATTAGCGCAATAATACTTGATAGTAAAGTATATCCGAATCCTTGCAAGAACGTTGGGAAATTATTTTGTAATAACGTCATTATTTCGCCTCCAATTCATGCCAATCAAGTCCTGGCACATCGCTGAACCACTTCTTAATTAATTTATTATAGGTACCATTTTTCTTAATTGTTGCAAGCGCTTTGTTCGTCTCTCTAACCATTGGCCCTTGATTATTATCAAAAGCAATACCATAAGGTCCGTGGGTAAAAGTACCGCCCACAATTTGATAATCGGGGTTTTCTGTAGCAAATCCATACAAAATCGCATTATCAGTTGACATTGCCTGACCTTGGCCGGCCTTAAGGGCTTGCATACCTGTGGCATAATCCTGAACAGCTAGCAACTTGGCCTTTGGTGCAAATTTCTTTGTTTCTTCGGCAGCCGTAGTCCCAACAACAACGATGATTTTATACTTTGAATCGTTCATATCTTTAATTGACTTAATGCCTGAGTCTTTTTTAACCAGAATTGATTGTCCGGCATCAAAATATTGATTCGTAAAGTCAATAATTTTTTCACGTTCAGGTGTGATTGTCATTGTTGATACCGTACCATCAATATTAGTATTCTTCAATAATTGTATTTTTGAAGATGAAGACACTGGTACAAATTCCGCAGACATTGGAACACCGGTTTGCTTTGATATCTGAACTGTTAACGCTTTAGCAATATCAACGTCGAACCCTTTAGAAACACCAGTCTTTGTGTCCATTAAACCAAATAATTTGGTGTCAGATTTCACACCCCAAATAATTCGCCCTAGTTTTTCAACACGTTGTAATGTATCTTGATGCTCTTCATTTTTCTTAGCAGCAGTAGTTGCCCACAATAAACCGAGGACAATAACAGCAGCTAAAACGATTGTGGCAATGATACCAAACTGTCTTTTTTTAGCTTTTTCCATAGTAACAGAGCGTTAATGGCTTTTATTTTCAAATATTTCATATCATAAGATACTGAAACTTCCAAAAACGCGTTTCCTCCAAATCTAAATTTTATTTGTGATCAACTTGGCTCAAGAACTGTTGAGCACGTGGTTCTCTAGGATTATTAAAGAATTCTTCGGTTGTACTATCTTCAAGAATTTCACCGTCAGCCATAAAGATAACACGATCAGCCACAGCCTTAGCAAAACTCATTTCATGGGTAACAACAAGCATTGTCATAGATGAGTCCTTAGCAATATCACGCATAACGTCCAACACATCCCCAACCATTTCAGGATCCAAAGCTGATGTTGGTTCATCGAACAACAAGGCTTTAGGTTGCATCGCTAGTGAACGAGCAATAGCTGCACGTTGCTTTTGACCACCTGATAATTCAGATGGCATATTAGCTGCCTTATCTGCCAAACCAACTTTATCCAACAAAGCCATTGCTGTAGACTTATTTTCGTCTTCACTACGCTTCAAAACTAGACGTGGTGCAAGCATCACGTTTTCCAATGTTGATTTATTATTGTACAAATTAAAGTGCTGAAAAACCATGCCAACGTTTTTACGGATACGATTGATATCGGTTTTAGGATCATGTAAATCAAATCCATTGACCAGAAGCTTACCTTCTTGTATTTCTTCTAGTCCATTAATTGCACGAATCAAAGTTGACTTTCCAGACCCTGAAGGACCGATAAGAACAACAGTCTCACCTTCATCAATTTTTAAATTAATGTTCTTCAAAGCATGAAACTTCCCATAATATTTCTCGACGTTTTTAAATTCAATCATTGACATGACTTAATTCTCCTTTTTCTGAGCGTGTACACCGCAGTGCACACGGTAGCAAAAACTAGCCTAACATAAAATCTAAAACTAGTCTCTTCTAATTACCATTTTACGCATACTTAGTCTGTTTAGTCAAAGCTGTATGTGAGGTTTTATAACAAGAAGTTATAGCCATTCACTGTGATATTTGACTTATACCGCTATCCCACTTTGTGCGCCTTGCAATCGATAAAGGTCATAATACCTTCCACGTGCTGCAAGCAGTTCATCATGGGTTCCACGTTCAACGACCTCTCCTTGATCCAGCACCAAAATTAAATTAGCATCTTTAATAGTAGAAAGTCTGTGGGCAATTGCGATCGTGGTTCGATCTTGACGCATTTTAACCAGTGAGTTCTGAATTTTTGCTTCTGTTTCCGTGTCCACGTTCGCAGTAGCTTCATCCAATATTAATATTTTAGGATTAGCTACAATTGTGCGTGCGAAACTGATCAGTTGTTTCTCACCAGCAGAAAAACTGCTTCCTCCTTCTTGTACTTTAGCTTGATACCCGCCGTCCAAATTTTCTATGAAATCGTCGGCACCCACAAATTCAGCTGCTAATTTAATTTGTTCATCCGTAAGACTGTCATTGTACATACGAATGTTAAACGCAATATCGCCATAGAACATGAATGGGTCTTGTAACACTAGTCCCATTTTGCTGCGTAATTTGTCCATCGCAATATCACGAATATCCTGACCATCAATCAAAATTTCACCTGATTGAAAGTCATAAAAACGCATTAATGTATTAATGGTAGAACTTTTTCCAGAACCAGTATGTCCTACCAAGGCAACCGTATCACCCGGGTTTGCAGTAAATGTTAAATCTTTTAGGATTGGATGACGACCATCATAGCTAAAATTAACATGCTTAAATTCAATTTTTCCATCAGTGATGTCTCCCTTAGCATTCGGGTTTTGCGCCGGAGCATAAGTGTCGTTACCGAGGATGCCAAGGATGCGATATCCTGATACTAAACCTTCTTGGAAAGGACTGAATAAATTCATAATACTTTCCAAGGGGCCAAAAATATTGTTTAAATAAGTAGTAAATGCATAAATAGCACCTGCTGAGACAACTGTTTGTATGGAAAGTTCACCAAAATACCATAAAACTAAAACCGTCGCACCACCTAACAACATGTCAATCATAGGTTCTAATAACAGTGCGTCAGCCTTGATCATTTTAAAACGAGCATTAAAGTACTCACCATTAATTTTGCCGAATTCTTTTTTAAAGCGATCCTCTTGATAAAATTCTTGAATGATATCAATTCCGGTGACACTTTCAGCAATTTTAGCATTCAATGCCGACAAACGTTCGCGCATATGGCGAAATAGTCGTGATGAAAAGCGTTGATAAATGATAATACTAGCCACAATGAATGGTACAACAATCATCATAAGGAGGGTTGCATGCACATCAATTGTCCACATGCCAATATAGGCACCAATCATACTCATCACAGCAAAGGTAAGTTGCATAAAGAATCGCCAAAAATCTGTCAACGATGCCGTATCATTATTAACCCGTGTTACCAGTGAACCCGCAGGCATTTCATCGAAAAATTTCATACCCAATGTGTGTAACTTTTGAAATACGCGTAATCGCATATCTTCTAAAGCATATTCACCAGCCACAGTGAAATAGTAGGCATTCAAAGCATCTGTCACAGCTTGCAACACGCGAATAACTGCCACAAAAACAGCAAAACTAATCGTAATTCTCAGCGGAACACTGCTTGTTTGATGCAAATAAGTCGTCATATAGTAAGCAATGACTCGTGGTGCAGCAGCTTGTAATAGCGCAAAAGCCGCGCCAATTACAAGTGCCACGATAAACATTGACCGAAACGGTTTTGCCATTTTAATCAACGTCCAAATAACATGCAGTTGTTCTCTAACAGGAATATTTTTTGCCCAAACAGAATTATTTTTTTCTGTCATCATCATCCCCCTTTCCCTCTAAGTTTTGTTGAAACGTTGTTGCTAATTGTTGTTGCTCATACATTTGGGCATACCATCCTTGTTGCGCAATCAGTTCTTCATGTCGACCACGTTCAGCAATTTCACCGTGGTCAAAGACTACAATTTCATTAGCATTCATCACGGAACTAATTCTGTGAGCAACAATAACCGTTGTTTTCTCTTGCCGGGTAGTTTTTAAAGTATGCAATATTTGTTTTTCCGTCCGTGCGTCGACGGCCGACAAAGCATCATCTAAAATTAAAATTTCTGGATCGATAATTAAGGCACGAGCTATAGCCAATCGCTGCTTCTGACCGCCCGATAAACTTACACCATGTTCGCCAACTTGTGTATCGTATCCCTCCGGAAAGTTCAGGATATCTTCATGTAAGGCCGCCATTTTAGCAGCATTTTCCACTTCCTCTTGTGATTTATTGACATCAGCAAACCGGATATTATCTCTTACTGTTGTTGAAAACAAAAAATTTTCCTGCGCAACATAGCCAATCGCTCTGTGATACGCACTTAATTTATAATCTTTAATGTTTTTACCAGCAAAACTAATTTGACCAGTATAACCATCAAACTGGCGCAGCAACAGCTTGATTAAGGTTGTTTTACCAGCACCAACACGCCCAACAATACCGACAGTTTCGCCAGCACGAATATTCAATGAAATATCTTTCAAAACTTCCGATTGATCATCTGGATATTTAAACTGATCAATCCGAATAGCAACATCACCATGTGATATGCTATCATATCCCTGCTCATCTTCAACAATTGATGATTTTTCAGATAAAATTTCTTGGACACGCATATATGAAGCATTACCACGTTCCAATACGTTAAACAACTGCCCTAAACCAAACATCGGCCATACAAGTAACCCTAAATAAGTTGAAAATGAGACAAGCTGCCCGATTGAAATTGAATCATTCAATACCAACGACCCACCATAAGTAATCATCACAACATAACTAATTGTCATCACCAGCGTAGCCATTGGTCCAAACAAGGAGTCAATGGCGGCTACCTTTTTATTGATCTGAATCGTCTTTTGTATTTCCTCATCAAAAGCATCAACATCTTGTTTTTCTTGCCCCAATGTTTTAATAGCTTTAATTCCAGCTATCGATTCTTGAGACTTGTTTGATAATCGTGAAAAGGCTTCTTGAGATGATGTGAATGCACGTCGCATTTTAGGTGATAAATACCAAACACCGGCCGCCAATAATGGTAAAGGTAAAACACCAATCAACGTCAAACGCCAATCAACCACAAGGGTCATTGAAATAACCGTAAAAATAATAATAACAATCGAATCAACTAGCATCAGTACGCCACCAGATGCCACTCTCTGCACTGCTGACAAATCGTTCGTCGCATGTGCCATTAAATCTCCCGTACGTCGACGCTGATAAAATGTAGTATCCATTTTCAAATAGTGATCAAACAATTGTTGCCGCAATGTTTTTTCTAATAGTGCCGAACCTTGGAAAATATGTGTAATCCACGTATAACGAAATATGTACATCAACACAGAAAAAAGCAAAATACCACCAGCATAGAAAAATAGCTGATGCATCGTCATTTGTCGGGATACTATCACATCAGTGAAACGACCGATTAACGCTGGGGACACCATTTGTGATACTTCTGTCAGAAACAAAAAAGTGAGCCCCAACATATATAGTCGTTTGTGCTCTTTAAAGAACCACATTAATTTGCCAAAAATAGTCATAAGATTCTCCCAGACTGTATAAATCTCCATAATTCATTAAATCTATCTAAATAATATACCATATTTAAAAAGATTTTTTATATTTTATTCATATAAAATTAATTAAAATTACCATCGCACTGCTAACAAACCACACAGTACCATATATAATGTGCTGTTTTGGATTTAAGTTCATCACGCCAGCAAATTCTCTCAAAAACGCTATACCACGGTACGGAAACTGCGTGTACCCTCCTCGGCCTTGCGCATTAACTCCTTGTTTTTTCGCGAGTAAAACACCACGAAAAACATGATACTCGCTTGTATAAAATGTGAATGAACTGTTAGTTAATTTAGCACTATTCCTCAAATTTTCATATGTATTTCTAGAATGTTCTTCCAATATTGTCTTTTCACAGGGAACATTTAGTCTTTTTACAGCAAAGTCTCTCATAGCTTCTGCCTCAGAAACTAATTCATCTTTCCCTTGACCACCCGAAAAAATGATAGTTGGGTACTCTGACATTTTGGTTGCATCTTTAACAGCTGCCTGAATACGATTACCAACAATTCGACCAACATATTGTCCATCAACTAACCCACCGCCTAAGACAACAATCGGACCATGGATTGGTCGTTTAACGACCAATCCATACAAGATACTACTGCTAATAAACTGTAAAAATTGCCAAAGAACGTACAGTGACAACCATGGGATAACAACGAGAATGGGTTTTAAAGATATTGAAAACCCATCATTCAGAAGCCAAATGCCAATATCAGCAATAGCATACACAAGCAACACTAGTGGGAAAACTAACTGATGCAGGCTATGTTGCCATTTACGCCAACTTTGAAAACTGTGATAGGCCAGTGTAATCACCAAAAACAGACCCGCAATATTCCCCCATTTAACGAACAGCTTAGCTTCATTAATTATATGAACAACTGATATACTTGGAAACTGAATCACCTGCAGACTAATAAATAAAAAAATCACAATAATCAATACATAAAATCCCAGTCGTAAACTTGCTGGGTTGATCCTGATTTGATGCCAAAGTAGCCAAGAAAAAATACTTATAGCTAAAGTTAAAATTGTTAGAATTGCTATCATAAAGCTATTGTAACACGTTGCTTTTACACACAGTTGTGCCACCGCTTTTTGAGATATAAAAAGAGCGCTGAACGCTCTTAAAAAAATTTATGCTGTGACAAACTTATTTGCTGCGTCTTCTGGGACTCTGACCAAGTCTAAGTCAACAAGACGTTCTGCAATTTGCACTGTATTCCAAGCAGCACCTTTAAGCAGGTTATCTGAGACAACCCACATATGGAAACTATCATCATTTTCCAAATCGGGACGCACACGGCCGACGAATGTTTCGCGTTTTCCTTCGGCATTAATTGGCTGTGGGTACAACTGTTCCTTTGGATTGTCTTCCAAAACAACTCCTGGGGCTTCACTCAGAATCGCTTGAATATCAGCGGCTGTCGCTCCTGATCCGGCATCCGTTTCAAAATAAACAGTCTCGCCATGACCAATAGGAACAGGTACCCGGACCGCTGTTGCTGTCACTTTAACTGCTTTAGAATTTTTATCACCGAACATAATTTTTTTAGTCTCATGAATCATCTTCCATTCTTCATGAGTGTAACCGTCTTCTTCAAAAACATCTATTTGTGGCAGTAAATTATAAGCTAGGGGATAATGATGCTTAGCACTTTTAACCGGCAAAATCTCAGCATGCATTTCTTTACCAGCATTGTGGGCATCAGTTTCTGAAACTAGCTCTTGCCATGCAGATTGTCCCGCACCAGAAGCAGCTTGATAAGTTGACACGATAACACGTGTCAAACCATATTTAGCTTTAATGGGCGCTAGAGCAACAACCATTTGAATCGTTGAACAGTTAGGGTTGGCAATAATTCCTTGGTGTTGTTTCAAATCTGCTTCATTAACTTCAGGAACAATTAACGGGACATCATCATTCATTCGCCATTGGCTTGAATTATCAACAACCACAGCGCCGCGTTTCACAGCTTCGGGTGCAAATCGTGCTGAAACTGAACCACCACCGCTAGCCAAAACTAAATCAACCCCATCAAAACTTTCTGGAGTTGCTTCCTCAACAACCACGTCTGTACCTTTAAATTGAAGTGTCTTACCTGCTGAACGTGACGAAGCAAGCAATTTTATATTCTTCACGGGAATCGTTGATTGCTCTAATTGTTCAATAAGTCGTGTGCCCACAGCACCTGTTGCGCCAAGAATGGCAACACTATATTCTCTAGTCATTATCTTCTCCTAATCTACTAAAATACGATGTATTCTATCTTGTAGTCCTGTTGTGATTTCCCAGGGCGCCAAACCTGCAAACTGTGCAACGTCCTCGATTGTATTCTCTAAGTCTCCATCTTGACCAATAAAGGTTACCGTTGTACCTTCTGGATATTCACGAGGCAAACGTATCATTAACTGATCCATTGCTACTTGCCCTACAATAGGGGCGTATTGACCGTCAATAATAACCTTAAACCCCATTAATTTGCGTAGCCAACCATCCCCATAACCAATAGGAACAGTGCCTATCCACTCGTTTTGAGTTGTCGTATATTTGTGTGAATAACTAATACCTTCACCAGCAGGTAAGCGTTTAACAAAATTCACCTCGCTCCGAAGGGCCATGACGGGTTTCAGGTTACGTCCATCTGCTAGTTCACCACGAGAGGGCTCAATCCCATAAAGCACCGTTCCTACGCGGACAACCTCATGGGGAACCTCTTCTGCGTGATACATTGCAGCACCCGAATTAGCAACATGATAATACTTTGGTTTTGGCAAGTCATCCGTCAATTGATGCCAACGTGTTAATTGCTTTTGGAAGTACCTGGTATCTGATGAATCAGATTCGGCAAAGTGCGTCGATAGTCCAACATATTCAAACTTATCAGCATGATCCAAAACAAACTGTATCGCTTTCGATAAAGTTTCACGATCTCTAAACCCAATTCTACCCATGCCAGTATCGATACCTAGTGTAACAGGTAATCGCTGTTCACCAGTTAACTGATGTTCTGCTTTCTCCAGCCAGTCCAATGAAACAACAGTTGCCATGATATGCTGGACAGCCATTAGTTCAACATACTTTACCTGTGAAATACCTAAAATTAAAATTGGTGCGGTTATGCGCTCATGCCGCAGTGCAATAGCTTCATCAAGAACAGCTACACCTAAGCCATAAATACCTCCTGCCACAGCAGCTTGAGCCATAGGAATCAAACCAAATCCATAGGCATTTGACTTAACGGTCAAAAAGACTTTGTCTGCACCTGATACATTTTTAACGGTCGTTATATTATGTTCAACAGCGCTCTTGGAAACTTCAAGACGTGTTGGACGTGTTATTGCCTCTACCATATGTTAGCCCATTCACAGATATCTATGAATGCATACCTCCTCTATTAAAAAATCCACAGCGCACAAGTAGCAGCCATGGATCCCAATTAATTGCAATCTATAACATAGCACCCCGCTTACGCGACAGTCCAACGATTTTTCACCGATTGGCCCAGCTACTTGGTGTCACAGCACCAATGCTTCGGCTACATCCCCTTTAACCTGTTTCATTGTGCCTGTAAGCACTCCGCAAGCGACTAATGTCAGCAGCAACCTCTATGATTCTTAAATTGTTATTATTGTATTCTAATTTTTTTTATTTGTCAAATTCAATATTTTTGCGCTTGTTTGATTGATAACACTGTCAAATCACCGTATAATGAATTTAATAACTTATGAAATGATGGAAACTATGACGCGACTTGTTACAGCTACAGAAATGCAGCAAATAGATAATTACACGATTGAGACTATTGGTATGCCACAGGATGTATTAATTGAACGGGCCGCAATGGCAGTGCTTGATGTTATCGGCGCCGGTAGATTCGATTTGAGTCATGTGTTAGTACTAGCTGGTCTTGGTAATAATGGTGCTGACGGCGTAGCAATCGCTCGTCTCTTGTACGCTCAAGGCGTAAATGTCTCATTACAATTTGTCGGAAACGTTAGCCGTGCGAAAGACAGTGTGAAACGGCAACTGGCAATCATTGAAAAGCATGGCTTAGTTCGTTCTGAAAAAAGTGACTTTAATGAGGCAACTTTAATTATTGATGCGATATTTGGAGTTGGATTGAACAACGTTCTACCTGAAGGCTTACAAAAAATGATTAAAGCGGCCAACCACATTGATAAACCTGTTATTGCTGTTGATGTTCCTACTGGTATTGATGCAACAACGGGAGAGGTACGTGGCGCTGCTCTTAAAGCTCATACTACAGTCACTTTCGGCTTCACAAAGGTTGGTTTAACGCAACAGAATGGTTGTTACCTTTCCGGAAATGTTATTTTAAAAGATGTCGGGATGCTTATTCCAGATGATTTTGAATTCAGTTTACAGGAGACGCTACCTGTTGCATAGAATATAATACTTCACAATATAAAAACAGTTTATTAATGCCAGGTTGGCATTAATAAACTGTTTTTTTAGTCAATATGTGTCACTTCATCGCCAATCAACAATTTCTTCTCCTTCTTTAGCAAACAATAACAAATCAGCAATTGATGTACGTTTTAACCGTTTCTTAAAATCTTTTTCTGCTTCATAGACAATAGATAGAACTTCTTTTGTTCCTTCAGCGACAGCAGTTTTGGCAGGAAACACGCGATCTGCCAATTGGGTAGAATGAATAAAGCTATCTTCTCCTTCAATCGCCTCATAAACATCCAATAACGTAATATCATTGGTATTACGAGCCAATTTGAAACCACCTTCCTTACTAGCGATCGCTTTTATTAAATTTGCAACAACTAATTTGCGCATTGTTTTTTTTAAGTACGATTCAGATACTTCTAAGTGTTCACTTAAAACATGACTTTTAACAGGTAAGCCATCTTTTTGCAAAGCTAACATAACCAAGACAACCAAACTTTGTTCAACTGCACTAGACATTTTCATTTATTTTTCCAACTTCATTTCTTTATGTACGCAGTCTGCCGACTGCTTTTAAATTAATGCTTAAAAGTTAACTGATTATGGTTTAATTTCATTTGGTACACAAACCATGTTAGTACCATTGATATCACTCCTAAGGATAACAATACAGTTAAGTCTGATGCAACACTGCCACCCATAGAAATTGTTTCGCGGAAGGCATGGACAGAGTAACTCATTGGCATCCATGGATGAATTGCCTCAAAAAAGCTGTTTGACAACTCAATAGGATAAGATCCTGCACTAGCACTCAGTTGTAATACCATCAAAACCAGCATAATCCCTGACCCTAGTTTACCAATTAGCACATTAAACAAGACAACAAACTGATTGAACCCAAAGGATGCTGCTAAGGCTACAACAAATGTCATCGCTGGCCGCTGCGCTTCCATGCCATCCACTAAGAAGAGTAAACCAGTCATAATCAGTGCTTGTCCAATAAAAACTGGCGCATTAATTAACTGCTTATTAGCCCACCATGTGAAACCATTTTTTGGCTTTTTAGAAACCGTCATGAAATCAAATATGGTCGTAAATGTGATCATACCAACAAATAACCCAACAGACATCATATATGGCGCCATTCCAGTTCCGTTGTTAGGAACCTTTGATAAATTAGATGATTTTTGCTTGACTGGCTGTGATAATGCTACCACATTTGATTTCTTATTGTGTATAGCTGACAATTTCACAGCACCATCAGCTAATTTATTCGCTAAAGTGGTTGCACCAGTACCTGCCTGCTGTAAGGCCTCACTAGCTTGATTTTCACCAGTAAGTAACTGTGTCGTGCCATCATTTAATTGCGAAACACTACTATTAAGTGTATCGTTTTTGGCGGCTAACTGTCCAAGTCCTGTAGTTAATTGAGATGATCCTTGCGCTAGCTGCTGAGCACCTGGTACTGCTTGGTTAGCTATTCCTTGGCTGACAGTAGTTAAGCTGTCATTTAGTGTTTTAATGGCTGTTTGCGCGCCTTGAGTGGCAATGGATCCTTGTTGACCGAGTTTCTGTAATTCTGGAATTTCTGCCTGCAACGCTTGTAATTGTGGCAACATAGCTTTTAATGTAGTTAATTGATTTTGAATTGTAGTGGCTGCTGTTGCACTTGATTGCACATTTTCAGCCAAATCACTTAATGCTGCTTGATATTTAGCAGCAACAGTAGGATTTTCTTGTAAAAATTTTTGGAAATCAGCATCTTGAGCTAATGCTTTGAAAGCAGCTGCGTCTTTCCCAGCGCCAGTTAATCCAGCTGACAGCTTTTCGGACGCTTCGTTAAGCTTTGTTGAATCAACAGTTACCGTTGGTGATTCAACCTTACTTAGTTTTTGCAAGCCCTGTGTCAGTTGCGTCAAGCCTGTATCAAGCTGCTTTAAATCAGCCGCCTTAGCACTTTGCTTTGTATTAATCTCGTCAGAAACCTTTTGGAGCTGTGTGGCAAGTTGTTGAGCACCTGAAGTTAACTGCTGAGCACCAGTATTAGCGGACGACACGCCATTTGTATACTGTGACAAGCCCGTTGCCAACTGTGAAGTACCAGTTTGGAGCTGTGTTGTACCATCTTGCAATTTTTTAGTACCATCTTGTAATTGTGATAAACCACTCCCAAGTTGTGTAGCACCTTTAGATCCCGATTGAAAACCTTTTTTTGAGGAGGCTGTTGCATTTAAAATTGTTTTATTATAAACACCTTGCAGTGATTTTGAGACATTTGCCTGTACTTTATCAGCCGCGGAAGCCGTTAATTTTTCAGCAATGAATCCTTGCCCTGTATTATGCGCAATTTTAATCTCAGGCTTGACTGGCTTAGCATCCAACAGCGTACCTGAATTCTTAGTAAAGGACTTCGGTATCGTGATGGTCATGTAATACTTTCCAGATGCAAGTCCTTTTTTAGCTTTTTCAGCCGAAGTCTTAGTTAATTTTAATTGCTTGCTGTCAAGCAATTTTTTAGTTAAATCATCGCCTATATTCTGTGACTTTCCATTAATCTTTGCGGTCTTATCTTGATTAACAATCGCAACTGGAAGATGGTCCACTCTACCATAAGTATCCCAAAGTGACGACAAAAAAATGACTGCGTATAAACTCGGAATGAGTGTAATACCAACCAATAATAATGGTAACCCCCTGATTTTTCGAACACGGTTCCATTCTGAATTCTCAAAAAACTTCCTCATACTTCGCACTCTTTCGTGTATATTTTTTATCTATGGATATATTATAGACACGGAAAGATGAAAATGCAACAATAGTTTTCATTTTTTTACATGTTACTTATGATACGGTGATCCTTGTTGAATCATAAAAGCACGATAAATTTGCTCAATCAGTACAAGGCGCATTAATTGATGTGGCAAGGTCAGCAACCCAAAGCTCATCTTTAGGTTCGCCCTTTGCTTGATTGCCTTAGATAATCCAAGAGAACCACCAATAATAAAAGTAATGTCCGAATAGCCATTAACCGCAATGGCTTCAAGTTTTTGAGAAAATTCCTCGGAAGGAAACTGTTTCCCTTCTATTGCTAGCACAATAACATAATCACGCGAACCAATTTTCGCTTGAATTCGCTCCCCTTCTCTAGCCATAATTTGATTATTCTGTGCTTCACTAGCATTTTCCGGCGTCTTTTCATCAATCAACTCAACTACTTGAACTTTACAAAAGCGAGATAATCGTTTTGTATACTCCGCAATGCCTTCTGTTAAATACTTTTCCTTTAGTTTACCGACCGTGATTAATTTAATATTCATTTCAAACCTACTCTTTACAATTTCTTAATATTTTTGGTTGATTACCTATATTCATTATATCCGATGTTATCCACACGAACAAAAAAAATATTTTTTTCTGAAAAAGCTTTTATACCAACTCTTTTCGCTGTTCGCTTTTTAAGTTATCCACTGTTTTTTTTAATTTCAAAAAAAATGTGGATAACTTTATAAACGTTATTTTACTCTTATTTAGACAAATTATAGATATTTTCCCGCAAGTTATCCACAGTTATCCACAAAGTTGTACACAATTGTGGATAAGCACACGCGTTCGACTAATGTTTAAAGTAAATTTTCTTTACATTGTTCGGAAAATATATTCTAAATAGCATTGCATCAGTGTTATTTCTTTAATCGCTTCAATACACGAACATTGCTGATATGCGTCTAAAAACTGCCCATTTTTCCCTAAATATTGCCTAAAATTATCAATATTTATTATTTCTTATAAAAACAAAGCACTTATCCACGAATTTAAACGTCTTTTCCACATTTTCTGGTATTTAGTCCACAAATTGTCAACATTTTCAGCTTGTTTTCAACATTTACAGAAAATACATATTTTTTAATAAAAGTCAAACAAGGGTAAAGAAAAAGCTAACATTTTTGTTAGCTTGCTAATTTCTGTGTTAATTTAACCTTGACGGTTTGCTTAGTATCCTGATGATAATAAGTCAATGTTATTGTGTCCCCAAGCGAATGCTTGTAGAGTTCTTCTCGCAGATCAGCCTGTGAGCTGACCTTTTTACCATTAATGCCAACAATAACGTCGTACTTCTTCAATCCAGCTTTATCTGCTGGGCCATTGTTAGTCAAACTCATTACAACAACACCACCAGTAACGCTATCTGGAATTTTCAATGTTGATTTTTGCTCAGAAGCTGTTACTTCTGACAAATTAATCAAACTAATGCCAATTGCTGGTCGTGTGACTTTACCATCTTTGACTAATTTGTTAACAATGTCAACGACTTGATCAGAAGGAATTGCAAAACCCATCCCCTCAACGCTCGTTCCAGAAGAAGATGTTGATAACTTCATTGAGTTAATACCAATAACTTGTCCTGCAAAGTTGATTAATGGTCCACCTGAGTTACCAGGATTAATAGCAGCATCCGTCTGAATAACCGTGGATCCACCATAATTTTGACCATTTTCAGATGTTGCCTCAACTAACCTTTTCTTGGCCGAAATGATGCCTTGCGTCACTGACGAAGCATACTCAGATCCCAGCGGCGAACCAATTGCCAAGACGTTTTCACCAACAGTTATTTTACTTGAATCGCCAAATTGTGCAGTTGTTGTAACGTCTGTGCCGTCGATTTTCAGAACAGCTAAGTCAGTCATCGCATCTTTGCCGACTAATGTAGCGGTCACTTTCTTCCCACTGTGCAGCATAACTTGAATTTTAGCCGCTCCAGTGATTACGTGATTATTCGTTACAATAAATGCCGATCCATCCGTTTTTTTATAGATCACGCCAGAACCTTCTGACGATTCTTGATAACTACCTTGACTGGATTTAGTAAAGTTCAATACAGATACAACTGCATCTGATACCTTATTATAAGCTGATGTAGCAGTTGCATTCTTGGCAATCGTTTTTGTACTTGTTGCTGTCGTACTCACTTTTTGATTTTGATTTTGTAACAATTGTACACCCTGCTGCCCATACAAAATTGCTCCTCCACCAACAACACCAGCAATGACGCCAGTTAACAACGTTTTTGTTAATGCTGGTTGTACCATTAGTCACCTCTCGACTATATTTATTTTATTTTATCAATTTGAAGTTAAGCAAAAATTAAATTATTCTGATAAATTGTCGCTCGTAAAGGCATTGATTTTCAAAATCCCTGTACTGCCATTTGCGTGTGTTACAACAAATACCCATACCGGTAAATAAATGTCATAGCCATTAACCTTTACCGATGTATCATATGATAGAGCGCCTTTTGATAATTTATCACCACTATTTAGCTCATTGAATTTATAGAGAGCGACAATTGCGGCTTCCTCTGTAATTGTTGCACGTTCATCGCGCAATACTGTAACCTTAGTTATTTTAGTTTGTGTAAAATCAGTTACCTTACGGTCTTTATCTTTGTTAAAGATCATCAGCCCTTGTTTAGCGATGACCGGCAAATTATCAATATACTGAGAATAGGTTACACGATTTTTCACATTAACTTTAGACAGAATAGGATTATATCGATATCCTGCATTACGCGCTATCTTTGACGCCTCAACGTCATCCGCCGCAGCTTTCTTACCACTACTGCTACTACTAGTATTCCCTCTACCTAGTTGCGATGTTTTATTGAAAGTCACGTAGAGCGTCTGATTATTAATATTTGCATTGAAGTTTGACAACTTATCAATCGTTGACATTAAACTATTTGATCGTTTACCAGCTAAATAACTAGCATAAGTAACCGAAGTACTAAAGTTAGCTACTTTTATTTTTTGATTTTTAATCTCACTAATGATATTCGCATTGGCGTCGGTTACTTTAATACTTGGTCTCTGATTACTACGCCACCAAAAAAAGAGAAACACGTCCAAAAAGATGAATAACATCGTCATTAATATTTTTAGTCGTCTAAATTGCATAAAAACATATTTCTCCTTTCATAGTTTTCAGAACCCTGAATCATCCTGATTGGAAACTATTCTCGATTAGCTAGAAACGTATTGACGCTCATCCAACCCGTTGGCGTTTCAATCATCCATGTAGGATTCATGTTGACTGAAACGTTATTTTCTTTGTTAGCCAACCATTCATAGCCTGGTGCAATAGAATAATACTCACTACTTTTGACACCAGCTTGTTGTAACTTAGCCAAAACATCTGCTGCTTTTGGTAAAGTAACATCTTCTTGCGTATTAGGAACCGGCACACCCAACTCATTTAGCGAATAGGTGCTTGTTAGGTTACCGTATTTATCTAACGTCATATGAATAGCACCAGTTTTTGATTGGTAATAAACTGGTAGCCCTTCAACAAACGTTCGATAAGTAATATCCTTCCCATTATCACGGCTCTGGTAAAAGCGCGTATCAGAGAGATCTAACTGTAACAAATTAATTTGCGAAAAACCGACATTCAACCGATTGTAATAGCTGCGCTGTAATGTACCAGTCGTTCGATTATCTGTAAAGGTCACTGTTTCTAAATCTGGATCATAAATGATTTGTTGATTACTGTATTTATTAGTATAAATTTTTTTATTGTTCTCAGTGGTCTGGGTTAACTGATTTGTAGTCCCTAAGAGTGCTGATACATAAGTCGTTGGATCACGATGATTCACTAAATAAGAGTACACAGGTAATTTAAACTCTTTTGGGTAGTTCAACATCACATGTCCGTTAACCACTTTAAAGTTTACCGTTAAAGCTTTGGGCAACCGAGCAGCGACCTTCCATGCCTCAGTTGTATCAATTTTGCTAATAGTAACTGTCGTAATCGTTTTAGACTGTGTATTCACAAAATATGCTTTTTTAGAATGGTTAAGTGGCACAACAACATAGTTAAAGTTAAAACTTTTATGCGTTGATACACGCTGAGAATAATAAGAATTAAAATATTCAATTGGCACAACGTCTGGATAGTGATACAAGGCAGTTTGCGTTTTATCCAGTAATTGACTAATCTGCTTATTAGTTGCTTTTCTTTGCGTAGGATTCGTCATTCTAGAATTTGCTAAATACTGATGAATACTTTTATATTGCGCATTCGTGGTGTGCATAACCATATGCTGTTTGCCACTTTTATCATTCACAATGTAGTTCGTAGGTCTAAACAACTCGGAAGCTTGTTGCGATTGTTGATCCGTTTGTGTTGGCGCCTCTTGACTGCCTGCTGAAATGAATATTAATGCAGTTAGTACAATAGAAACAATAATAGCAATCGTCAATAAAATATTGATCATAACGCCTTGGACTGATCGATTATTCTGCATCCCAATCGTCCTCCGGTTCTTCGTCAACATAAGCTAACGAAATATAGAAGGTAGAGCCCTTATTTTCAACTGAATCAACCCAAATACGACCATTAAACTTTTCAACCACTTCCTTAGAAATAGCCAATCCTAGCCCTGTTCCACCCTGCGCACGGGACCTTGATTTATCAACTCGGAAGAAACGATTAAATATATTATCCAAGTCTTTTCTTGGAATGCCTAGCCCTTGATCAGAGATGCTTAAGATTGCACGTGTTTTTGTCTTAATCAGTCGGGCTGTTATGGTGCCGCCGTCTGGTGAATATTTCACCGCATTATTCATGATATTGTCTAATACCTGAGTAAACTTGTCCGGATCAACTTCAACCCAAACATCTTCCTTGGTAAATTCACGCAAAATATTATAGTTTTTAGTGATTGTGTTTTCGTTTTTAGCGTCACTTTCCAAAATCATATCAAAACGATTCAAAACAAAGTTAAACAAACTGTTTAAATTAATAACTTCTAGCTTGACCTCCATCGTGCCTTGATCTAGACGCGATAACTCCAACAAATCATTAATCATTCGAATCATACGCTGTGTTTCATCTTGAACAACACCCAAAAAGTTTTGTGCCATTTCTGGGTCATCAATAGCGCCTTCTGCCAAAGCATCCACATAGGATCGAACTGAAGTCAAAGGTGTTCTTAATTCGTGCGATACATTGGAAACAAACATACGCCGTTCAGAATCTATACGTTGTTGCTCGGTAATATCATGTAGGACCACAACTAATCCAGAAATAAAACCAGATTGGCGTTTAATCAAAGAAACATAGATCTGGACTAACAGTTCTTTACTATCATCTGATAAGTCTACTCTAAAATCATTTAGATTTTCCAATATATCACGTAATGTACGTTTGCCCTCCAAACGTAAGAGACTAACAACATTTTGTCCAAGGGCATCTTCCCGGTTAACCCCTACAAAATCTGCTGCAGCCTGATTAATAATGGTGACTTCACCACGACGATTAGCCGCTAAAACACCATCCGCCATATGTGTCAAAACCGAATCCAAACGATTACGCTCCGCATTGACTGTTTCTGTTGACTCTTCGATACGCGTAGATAGATCATTAACCGATAATGCCAATTGACTTAACTCATCAGAACCATAAATGTGATTCACCATCGAGTAATCACCTTCAGCGATTTTAGTCGTCTGTTCACTGATTTGTTCAATTGGTCTTGTCAAGGTTCTTGCTAAAAATAGGGCCAGTGCCACACTGGCAACTAGTGCAATCAAGCCAGCAATAATAAACAGTCGCATGACACTGTTTATATTCTTATATACTGGCAATAAACTGGCTTTTACAACAATAACACCGGAGACGTCTTTTAATCTCCCCGTAGTCACCCCTAGAGGTGTCGTCATGATTTCTTTACGCTCGCCGTTTTCATTGATCGTTCGAGTGGCAACATACGACTGGTCCCCAGCAAGCGCCTTTTGTGCATTAATGTCGGTCGTTTTTTGGCTGATCGTTTGCTGACCTGATACAGAAGTCGTTCCTCGAATTGTTCCAGTTTTATCAATAACTTGTACTTCTTCAATGTTGGTATTGTTTAATCCTGACAAAACGTCTTGGATTTCATGATTGCCTTCATCAGAGTTACTATTACGTAAAGCAGTGTTAATTGGATCAGTAACATATTTAGGTAAGGTGATCTGTTGTTGGAATGTCCTTAAGTTCTGACGTTCCATTTGGCGTACGAAAAAAGCACCCAAAAGTTCGAGTGCGATAATCATTAGCAGCACAAAAACAAGTGTGATGCGAAAACGAATAGATTGGAAAAATTTAGTAATTGACGTCATCTTCATTATGCTCAATGGCGAGCATTCTTCCCCTCATTATGTACGCGTAAACTTAAATTTCATTCATTTATTCTTCTGATGGGCGTAAATAATATCCGACGCCACGGCGTGTTGCTAGCCAATTAGGATGGCTAGGATTGTCTTCAATTTTCTCACGTAATCGTCGAACCGTAACATCTACTGTACGTACGTCACCAAAATAATCATAGCCCCAAACTTGCTGTAACAAGTGTTCACGTGTCATCACCTGTCCAATATGTTGTGCTAAATAATATAATAATTCAAATTCACGATGCGTTAACTCAATATCAGCACCATCCTTTGAAACCATATAGGCTTGGGGATGGATTACTAAATCACCTAAGTGAATATCTTCTGTACTATTAAAAGTCTCTTCAGAAGTTTGCGAAACAGACTTTCGACTTCGCAAATTAGCCTTAACTCGTGCAACCAATTCACGATTAGAAAATGGTTTAGTTACATAATCATCGGCTCCCATTTCTAAACCAAGAACCTTATCAATCTCACTATCCTTAGCGGTCACCATGATGACAGGCACATCTGACTTAGAACGGATTTGACGCAAAACCTCGATACCATCTACTTCTGGTAACATCTGATCTAGTAAAACCAAATCAGGATTTTCATCATTATACATATCTAATGCTTCTTGCCCATCCGCAGCGGTGACTACATCGTAGCCTTCTTTGGTTAGGTTAAATTTAATAATATCAGAAATCGGTTTTTCATCGTCCACAACTAATACTTTACTCATGGCAGAACTCCTATCGTATATGTGTCGTTTCTTTTCATTATAACATTTCGGGTAAACGAAAAGAACAAGCAATGTCACTTGTTCTCATAAAAATGCAACAATATTTTATTAATGTCCACGTCGGTAGAAGCGATTTTTAAACAAAGAACTAATCGCCTCATTTTTGCTAATACGGGTAATTGCCTCACCAATCAGCTCTCCAACAGAAACAATTTCTAATTTCTCAAATTTCTTATCTTCTGGTAAATTGATTGAATCAGTTAGAATAACTTTTTTAAACACTGAATTCTGTAGACGTTCAATGGCTGGCCCGGAGAAAACAGCATGCGATGCTACTACATAAACCTCTTTGGCACCGTGTTCCATAACAAGTTGAGCACCTTGCGTTATCGTTCCAGCAGTGTCAATCATATCATCAATCATGATAGCCGTTTTACCTTCAACATCACCAACAATGCTACCAACTTCAGCCACGTTTGGTTTTGGACGGCGCTTATCAATCACTGCAACTGGTGACTCAAGTTCTAACATATTATTCAAATTACGCGCGCGTGTCATCCCACCGTGGTCAGGGGAAACAACAACCGCATTTTTTTTATCAGCAATGCCTGATTCAATCAAATAATCTGCTAATAATGGGGCGCCTTGTAGGTGATCCATTGGAATATCAAAGAAACCTTGAATTTGAGCGGCATGAAGGTCTAATGCTAATACACGTGTAGCTCCGGCACGTTCTAACATATTAGCTACCAACTTAGCTGTGATTGGCTCACGAGAACGCGCTTTGCGATCTTGACGTGCGTAGCCATAATACGGCAGAACAACATTGATTTGATTTGCACTTGCACGACGCAATGCATCAATCATAATCAATAGCTCCATCAAATTATCATTCACAGGTGCTGAAGTCGATTGAATAACAAAAACATTATCGCCACGAATACTTTCCTCAATGTTAATTTGCACTTCACCATCAGCAAAGCGTTTAACGGAAATACGGCTCAACGGAACACCAACCGAATCGGCAATCTTTTGCGCAAGTGGTTCGTTTGAGCTGAGTGAAAAAAGTTTCAATTTAGGTTCTGGCATGTCTAACTCCGAGTTTTTATAGGTAGCTATTGTAGTATTACTGTATTCATTTTACCAAAAAAAACATTTAAATACAGGTCTTATTACAAGTTTTAAATAAGATATTATGCTATGACATTTGATAATGCTGTCAAAGCTGCATCATAATCAGGTTCATCAGAAATTTCTGGTACAATTTGCGAATAAAGGACCACGCCTGCCGCATCGATAATGTAAATCGATCGTGTGTCAAAACCAGTGTCTGGTACATATAACTTAGTTGCGTATCCAAATGATTCTTGCTCATCTGAAAGCATACGCATGTTATGTACCCCTTCAGCTGCGCACCAATCACGTTGCTCTGCTACTGTATTTGTGGAGATAGTCACAAAATTAACATCTGTATATTGATCCACAGCTTGGTTAAATCGACGTGTCTGTAATGAGCAAATATCTGTATTTAAATCCGGAACGACAGAAAGCAACGTCACTTTTCCTAACAAATCGGCCGTCTTAACTTTTTCATTGTTTTGATCAACTAATTTGAAATGAGGCACCTCATCACCAACTTTAAGGGGATCGCCTTCCAATGCAACTTTATTACCATTTAACAGAACGTTCATCTTTTTTGCCTCCTTGGCTTATATATCGGAATATTTTAAATTAAGTAATCTACACAGATTATAACTTCAGCTGTGTCAAAACTAAAATACAACTATCTTTTAAAGAACATATTCTTCTAGGGCCCGCGCTACACCGGAATCATTGTTTGTTGCTGTTTCGATGTCAGCTATCGTTTTAATTTTTTCAATTGCATTACCCATGGCAACACCTAATCCTGCGCGCTCAATCATTGAATAATCATTTTCTTGATCACCAATTGCCATTGTGTTTTTAATATCAACATTTAATGCTTTTGCCAGAGCTTCAAGTGCATTGCCTTTCGAAGCATCTTTGTTGATAAACTCTAGGTTATTGGCAGTTGACCGAATCACTGACATTTTGTCAGAAATACTTGTTGGCACATTCGCTTGTACGTTATCCAAATCGTCAGATTCAGCGTTGGCAATGCCCTTAATAATTTCAACATGCTCTAGCTCATTGTCATTATTAACAATATGTAACGGCAAATTTACAAGAGAATTTTCAAAACTAGCCCAACGATGGATTAAACGATTGGTCGTATAAGCCGCGAACTGATCCTCAGCTTGAATATACGTTTTTTGCTCACGCATAAAGGTATTTAGCTCTTTATACTCTGCTAAATCTAGTGCAGCATGAAACAAAATTTGAGAGCCATCAGCAGTTTGCATTAAGCCACCATTATGTGTAATGACATACTGTTCGCTGCCTACAATACCTAACTCGTCTAATATATTGCGAACACCAGGAAGTGGTCGACCGGTTGTAATAACAACTTTGACATCTTGTGCAAGTGCCTGTTGAACTGCAGATTTTACATCTAACGGAATTTGACGCTCATCGTTAATCAATGTGCCGTCAATATCGATAGACACAATTTTTATCTCTGACATGTTTTGACTCCATTTTTAGGGATACTATTATTATACCAAACAGCAGCGCATTCAAAACATTAATTTGTATATTATTAATTGCATTATAAACAACAAAAAATTGGTGATTAGACACCAATTTTTTGCAAATTATCATAATGTTTAAAACATTCTTTTAAAATAAGCTTAGCCGTATCTTCTCCAACTGCCATCATCAAATTCTTATCATCTACATTGATTTGTGGTAACTGATATAGCATTTGCCCGCTATTATTTTTCATAGATACCGGCACTGTTTCAGGTAGACCCGTAATTTTTTGGCTTTCTTCATTTAAAACCTGGTCAACCCATTTAGGAGCAACAACAACATCTAAGCTAGTTGGTTGCTGAATAATAGTTGATATCACACATGATAATGATACGTAGTTTACAACAACATCGGGATATATTTTAGCAATTTTTTCAGCAGTTAGTGCCCATATTTTTGATGTATAAAACGAATCAAAAGGGGTGACGACTGTGACCGCCCTTTTTCGATTCATCGCTCGCTCAAACCCCGCCGTGATAACTTGCTCAACTTCACGTTGTTCATACGTTATTGTGTCTTGTGCGAAATCATCGACCGAAATATTACCATCCACGTGATCATTAGCCCTCTTAGCACTTTGTACAATTATAAAATCCGTATCCCTGACTATTTGATTCTTGAGTGGTGAGGCATCAACATTATTATCAGAAATTTGAACTGCTTTGCAAGCAAGTGTGATGTTTAAATATTTTCTCAATGCCACAAGCGATTCTTGTACGCTTAGTAAACTATCCGTCCCTACCTCTTGGTTCAGTGCGCCAACCAAAATGCCATCATAATTCTTCAATTCGCGAAGCGTCTGGTTTGGTAACGGTTCATTAAATGAAAGTACTCCGTTGACACCAAAAGGAAGTTCCGTCACCTCGAATGCAGTTGAATCATTTACAGATGACTTAATGATTCCCAAGGCTCTGTCAATCACACTGCTAGATTCTTTATCGCCTTTTAATATTGCTAATTTATACATCATAATTTTTCCTTCTTATTCTCATCTTTTCGTTTTTTTATTCTACAAACATTGCATAATATATATTTTTAGATTAAAATATCAACCAGGAGGACATTATCCATGTCAAAGAAAGTCGTTTCAACAACTACAGCGCCCAAAGCACTCGGGCCCTATTCGCAAGCTATTCTAAATGACAATACATTGTACATTTCTGGACAAATTGGTATTGATCCAGAAACCGACGAATTTGCTGGCGCTACGACAGCCGAACAAGCACATCAAATTTTTGATAACATTGATAACATCTTACACGAAGCTGAATTTTCACGAAATGATATCGTAAAAGCTGCATTATTTTTTGATGATATTGCAGACTTTGCATTAGTTAATGATATCTACGCACAATACTTCGATACAACTTCTGTTGAGGAATTTCCTGCCCGTTCAGCCGTTCAGGTAGCTGCTTTACCTAAAAATGCTAAATTAGAAATTGAAATTACGGCGATGAAATAAAAACTTGATTTAATAAATCAAGTTTTTTTCTTTTCCTAAACTAACATATTGAAAAGCACAGTATTTTCTTGCAAATTGATATATTTTGGAAAAAAAGCTGCTAAACGGGCTGTTAAGTCATCTACTTTCGTAACAGGATCCAGCAGAATACCAACCATGACAGAGCCTGTTTCAGAGTTTATTTTTTTAGTATATTCAAAACGAGTAATATCGTCGTTTGGTCCTAAAACATCATTTACAAATTGCCGTAATGCCCCGGGTCGTTGCGGAAACTCAACTAAGTAAAACTGTTGGCGACCCTTATACATTAATGCCTTTTGTTCCATTTCTTGCATACGGCCGATATCATTGTTTCCACCAGAAACAACTAGAACGACGTTTTTCCCTACGATATCACTGGCCATAAAATCCAAACTAGCGATAGGCATCGCTCCAGCTGGTTCGGCAACTATCGCCTCATAAGTGTACAAGTCTAATACTGCTTGAGCAACCTTTCCTTCAGGGATAGCCAGCAGTTTGTCAACATACTGCTGTGCTTGATTATAGGTAAACTGACTGACACGCGCAACGGCAGCACCATCAACAAAGTGATCGATATTCTCGACGGTGGTAGGTTTTTGAGCTTGAAAAGCCGCTTTCATTGACTGTGCCGTTTCTGGTTCGACACCTACTACTGTGGTTTGTGGTGATACCTTTTTAGAATAGGTCGACAGACCACCGATTAAACCGCCACCACCAACAGAAGCAATCAAATAATCAACATTAATATTTTGCTCTACAGCATCTTCAAATACCTCAACCGCCACCGTGCCTTGCCCAGCCATGGTACGCCGATCATCAAATGGTGCTACAAAGAACATATTATGTTTTTCAGTGTATTCAAACGCTGCACTTTGTGCTTCGTCAAAGGTATCACCGACTAGGATTACCGTAACATATTGACCACCAAAACGTTTAACCGCTTCTACTTTTTGATTTGGTGTAATGACTGGCATAAAAATAGTTGCTTGTATCTTTAAATTATGACATGTATCGGCTACGCCTTGCGCGTGGTTTCCAGCTGAAGCAGCAACAACCCCATTATTGAGTTTTTCTTTCTCTGCCTTAATGATATTGTAGTAGGCACCACGAATTTTGAACGAACGAACCCGTTGCATATCTTCTCGTTTAAGATACACATTAGCTCTATATTTTTTTGATAGATAGTCATCATATGCCAATGGCGTATGCGTTACTACCTTTGACAAGACTCGATGCGCCTCATCTATTTCTTCAGCCGTTAGCTTTCCCTCAGTCGTCATGTATTCATCTCCAATTACTAATTCATTTTATGTACGAAAAGCACGCATTTCGGTCAATGCTTCTCATTTTGTTACTTTGCTGCTGAGAATTGCTCAGTATCTGCTGCTGTCGAGTACTTATCTGCATCTGAAATCCATGGCATCATAGCACGAACCTTCTTACCTGTTTGCTCGTACAAACCGCTCTTATACTCTGTCCGCATCTTTTCCAAATCCTTCAAACCAGAATTGTATTCTGCCAACCACTTCTTAGCATAAGTACCATCTTGGATATCCTTCAAAACATCACGCATTCCTTGCTTTGATTCTTCAGTGATGATACGTGGTCCGTTCAACATTTCACCATATTCACAAGTATTTGAGCAATCGTGTCTCATCTTCTCGAAACCACCTTCAAAGATCAAATCAACAATCATCTTCATTTCATGAGATGTTTCGAAATAAGCCAATTCAGGTGAGTAACCTGCTTCCACCAATGTGTTAAATCCTGCCTCAATCAATTGTGTTAAGCCACCACAAAGTACAGCTTGTTCACCAAACAAGTCTTCTGTTGTTTCTTCTTCAAAAGTCGTTTCCAAGATACCTGCGCGACCTGAACCAATACCTTTCGCATAGGCCTTGGCCACTTCAGCTGTATCACCCGTAGGATCTTGATGAACACCATACAAAGAAGGAATCCCACCCCCTTCAACGAATTGGCGACGTTCAATGTTTCCTGGACCCTTTGGCGCAATGATCATGACATTAATATCAGCATTGGGCTTAATCAAACCATAAACAATGTTGAACCCATGAGAAAATCCAAGGTAAGAACCTGCCTTAAGGTTAGGCTCAACTTCTTTCTCCCAAACTGCCGCTTGTAATTCGTCAGGGGTTTCCATCATAACAACATCCGCTTGTGCCGTTGCTTCAGCAGCTGAGTAAACTTCGAACCCATCTTTTTTAGCACTATCAAAAGATTTTCCTGGGCGCAATCCCATGATGACATCAAATCCTGAGTCGCGTAGATTATTCGCTTGAGCATGCCCTTGTGCACCATAGCCAATAACTGCAATCTTTTTGTTTTCCAATGGTGTTGTATCAATATCTTTATCATAAAACATTTTTGTAGTCATAATAAAATCCTCCGTGATTTTAAATTCATTTTCTAATTAATAATGGCAAAAACCATCATTTACCGTTAATACATCTAATTGCTTCAATAAGTTACGTCGTACTGTTGCTGTTTGTTTGTCATTTTGAGATTCAAAGATAAATGAAATTGTCGAAATCTTTTGATCTTCATCTGGCGTCACCATTAGTGATTTAATGTTCAGATTTAACCGTGTCAACACACTCGCAAACCTTACTAACAATCCAGGACGATTGTACACACGTGTTATAAATGTTTTATCCATTAAGCATCCTCCTCGGTAATCATGTCACGATAAGGCGCACCCGCATTAACCATTGGCAAAACCTTTACATCATCAGGAATAATTATTTCAATTAGTACTGACTTGTCCGATTGAAAAGCTAATTGCAAATCTTCAAGCATTCGCTCAGGCTTCTCAATTCGAACATAATTAATACCATACGCCTGTGCTAACTGATTAAATTGTGGTTGTGATTTGAAAACTGTACTAGATAATCGACCATTATAAAATAGTGTTTGCCATTGTCTCACCATTCCTAATGAATGGTTGTTCAACAATATGATCTTAATATTTAAGTCATTATCGTTTAAAATTGCTAGCTCTTCTGACGTCATTTGAAAACCGCCATCACCAACAAAAAGTACCACCTCTTTGTCCCGTCTTGCAAACTTCGCCCCAATCGCTGCCGGAATACCGTACCCCATTGTCCCCAAACCACCGGAAGTCAACATCTGGTAATTATTCTGGAATGGATAATACTGTGCTACCCACATTTGATGTTGACCAACATCTGTGACCACAACCGCCTCACCTTTAGTAACTTTGCCAACCGCTTGAATCACTGCTTGTGGCATAATCGCTGTTTCTGACTTCTGATAGTGAAACATTGAATCTCTTTTCGCTTGACGAATACTTTCTTCCCATTTTGACGTATCTGTCATTTTGGCATTTTTAATTTCCGTCAAGATTGCATTTAACGCATCGTCAGCACTAGCATGTATAGCGTGAGCGGTTGGTAGCACTTTCCCTAATTCCGTTTCATCAATATCAATATGAGCGATGGTTGCATGTTTTGCAAAATCATCAACATTCGTAACAACACGATCATCAAATCTCGAACCAATATTTAAAACAAAGTCAGCCTGGTCAACAGCTTGATTGGCTGCTATGGATCCATGCATGCCCACCATTCCCAAAAATAGTGGGTTTTCTGATTCAACTGCTCCGAGTCCCAATAATGTTGAAACAGTCGGTATGTGGTAGTGCTGTATAAGTATGCGTAGTAAATCTTGTGCATTTGATTTCAAAACCCCTGCCCCAGTAATAATAAGTGGCTGACGAGCTTTAGACAAAGCCGCTACTAATTGATGAATCTGAACAGCATCAACATCCGGTTTTTGCGTATCAATTTGACGTAGCCAGATATCAGCTTGACTTTCTTCAGTGTCCTTTGCCAACATCACGCTCTTTGGCAAATCAATTAACACTGGGCCCGGACGACCAGAAACAGCCACCTTAAATGCTTCTTCAACAATTAACGGCAATTCGCCAACTGTTCTAACTTGGTAACTCACCTTAGTTATTGAACTTGTAATTGACAAAATGTCTAACTCTTGAAAAGCATCTGAACCAATAGCTGCCGATCCTACTTGGCCGGATATCACAACAAGCGGTACAGAGTCACAAAACGCATCTGCTATACCAGTGACGGTATTTGTCGCTCCCGGACCAGACGTGACTAGAACAACACCTGGTTTCCCTGTAGCTTTAGCATAGCCTTCCGCAGCGTGAGCAGCTGCTTGTTCATGTCGAACAAGTATGTGCTTGATGTGCGATGATTCATATAGTGCGTCATATAGCGGTATAACAGCTCCACCAGGGTATCCAAAGAGACTATTAACACCTGCTTTCTCTAAAGAATCTAGTAGTATGTGTGCCCCATTTTTACCTTCGGTTAATACTACATTTTTCATAGCTTACTCCCTTCTTAAATTTATCAGCCACTTCGAAAATTAGTAAAATTAGATTTTGATTAACAAAGCAACAAGTGTATTGTGACAAATCGAATTAGTGCTGTCAACGTTGAAAACGGAAAAACCATGAAAAGAGAATGATATTAAAACTAATCATCACTTGGTACAACAGTATTTCTGAAATGAATATATAACTTTGGAATATTTAAGCCTATATAAAAACGGAATATTTTTAGTAATCACAGCAACTAACTAATTATAAAAATGATATTCTGAATCTATAATTTCATTTATTTTTAATACAAAGGAGAGCAGTATATGACAAATAATGCTGTATTATCGATGAAAAAGGTTTCGTTTGAACGAGACAAAATAATATTAAAAAATATTAATTGGTCTTTGCATAGAGGCGAAAATTGGGTGCTGATGGGGCTAAATGGTGCTGGAAAAACCACACTACTATCATTGATTTATGGTAATCATTGGGCAACAACCGGAAGCATAGAAGTTCTCGGAGAAACTTTTGGGAAGACAAATGTTTTAGCGTTGAAAAAACGCATTGGTCTCATTTCTACTGCCGTACAATCTCAATTTCCAGAACATCATCTAGCCCAATATATTGTATTGAGTGGAAAATTTGGTACCATTGGTATTCACAATGATTTTGAAAAAAATGACTTGAACGAAGCCATTGGACTATTAAAGAAACTAGGCGGGGATGAGTTAATTAATAAACCTTATCGCATTCTATCCCAAGGCCAACGACAGCTGGTGCTAATTGCCAGGGCTTTGTTAGGAAAACCTGAACTGCTTATACTTGACGAACCATGTAATGGTTTAGATTTATTCTCCCGCGAATTATTGTTGGAACAAATTAATAAGCTCGCTCAATTGCCTAATCACCCAACCTTACTATTTGTCTCCCACTACACCGAGGAAATTTTACCGATCTTTAAAAACATTATGTTGCTTAAACAAGGTGAAATTTTTGCACAGGGAACGCGTGATAAGATATTAACAGAAAACGTACTTTCTAATTTTTATCCCAAACCCATCAAAATATTGCCCATAACTAATAATCGTTTCGCAGTATATCCAGCCGAATTATGAAATTTAAATGTGAAGTTGACATTATATTTCTTATATGATTTAATTTAAGTTAAATAAAACGTCGGAGAAAATGCTATGAATAAGATCATATCAGCAACTACAAAACTCATTCTCAGCGTCATCGTCATTATTACCTAATGACAATGAGCTGATGTTTGTGCTGCTTATTGTCGTCTAAGACTATGAGCGGCTGATATGGTGATTTACAAAACCCCCAATTAGCTAACTAATTGGGGGTTTTTATTATTCATATTACGCTTACAATTTTGCATTGCAAATCAAAAAATAAAAGGAACTTATTAAGTAAAACTATGTGGCACTTTTACATGGTTTCGTTTAGTATGTAGTCAATTTAGCCATAAAAAAACCAACTATTAAAAATAATAGTTGGTTTTGATAAAATAATTTTAAATTACTTAAGTGGTGACCATGTCCAGTCAGTGAATTCTTCGATATCACGACCTTCGTTACGAGTAACTTGGAAATGCTTTGCCAAAGTATCATCCATCTTAGCGATGAATGTATCAGCAGCAGCTTGATCAATCTTACCATTTGCAGACAAGATTTCAGCAGCTTCCTTAGCTTGATGGAAGCGATCCAAGTGTGAATATACACGCATATCATATGTCGTTGTGATGTCACCATCTTCACGATATCCATGAACGTATACATCACCCGTGAACTTACGTTCGAAGAAGAATGATTCAATCAAGTTTTCATAAGCATGGAAACCGAAGATAACTGGTGTATCAGCTTGGAAATACTTGTTGAATTCTTCGGCTGATAATTCACGTTCATCATTCATGTTAGGTTCTGACTTCTTTTGCAAACGTAGTAATTCAACAACGTTAACATAACGGAACTTAACATCTGGGAATGCTTGGTTAATCAACCACAAAGCAGCCAAAGTTTCAATTGTTGGTTCAGTACCAGCAGATGCGAATGTAATATCAACATCACTAGAAGGTGCAGTAGAAGCCCAATCAATGATCTTCAAACCTTCGTTAGCCAATACTTCAGCTTCTTCAACTGTAAACCATTGTTGACGTGGTTGCTTAGAAGCAATCAACAAGTTAACCTTATGACGTTCTGAGAAAGCACGTTCTTGAACAGCCAACAATGAGTTACCATCAGCTGGCAAATATTCACGAATAAAGTTAGACTTCTTTTCAGCCAAGTGAGTCAACATACCTGGATCTTGGTGAGTATATCCATTGTGATCTTGTTGGAAAGCAGTTGAAGTTGCAATCAAGTTCAATGATGGATAGTCATTACGCCATGCTTGTTCTGAAGCGTGACGCAACCACTTGAAGTGTTGCGTAACCATTGTATCGACAACACGCAAGAATGACTCGTATGATGCGAAGATTCCAACACGACCAGTCAAAGTATATCCTTCAAGCCAACCTTCAGCTTGATGTTCAGACAATTGTGAATCAATAATGCGACCCGTAGGGCTCAACAATTGATCTTGTGGTTCCTTGATTTCTTCCATCCATTGACGTGGTGTAACATTGAACAATCCCCACAAACGGTTTGACATTGTTTCATCAGGACCGAAGAAGCGGAAACGAGTTGGGTTCAATTGTGAAACAGCACCCAAGTAGTTTGACAATGTTGCCATGTCCATATTGCGCTTGCTATCAGCGAATTCCTTACCACGTGTATCATCATTGATATCGTTAGCGAATTCTCTCCAGTTAGGCAACTTCAAGTCTGAACGATCAGCACCACCATTTGTAATAGGGTTAGCTGACATACGCTTGTCACCCTTAGGAGCGATAGCTTTCAATTCATCCTTCAAAGAACCATCAGCATTGAATAATTCTTCAGGCTTGTATGAGTTCATCCAGTCTTCGAATTCAGGCAATGTTGCAAGATCGTGTTGTTCAAGAGGCAATGGCACTTGGTGCGCACGGAATGAGTTTTCAATAGGATTGTTACTTGCATCGTGCGTTGGTCCACCCCAGCCCTTTGGCAAGCGAGCAATAATTACTGGCCATGCAGGGATTTCACCATCTTGATACTTACCATTTTCACGTGCATCATTTTGAATAGCTTGAATATCTTCAATAGCTTGATCCAAAATGTTTGCTGCAAGTTGGTGATATGTTGCGTAGTCATGAATATCATCGTTTTCGATGAAGCGAGGTGAATAACCCAAACCTTCAAAGAACTTTGTGATTTCTTCATCACTCATACGTGAGAAGATAGTTGGGTTTGAAATCTTGAATCCGTTCAAATCCAAGACAGGCAAAACGGCACCATCATTCTTAGCATTCAAAAACTTAATTGAGTGCCATGAAGCCATTGAAGGACCTGTTTCAGCTTCACCATCACCAACAACTGCGAAAGCAACTTGGTCAGGATTGTCCAAAACGGCACCAAAAGCGTGGCTCAATGAATAGCCCAATTCACCACCTTCGTGTAATGAACCAGGTGTTTGAGCTGTCATGTGTGATCCAATACCGCCAGGGAATGAGAAACGCTTGAACAAGTGGCTCATACCTTCGATATCTTGAGTAATTTCAGGATAATCTTCAGTATATGCGCCGTCTAAGTAAGCGTTAGTAACCATAACTTGGCCACCGTGACCAGGACCACCAACGTAAAACATGTTCAAACCATACTTGTTGATCAAACGGTTAGCATGTGCATACAAGAATGTCTGACCTGAGATAGTACCCCAGTGTCCGATTGGCTTAACTTTTACATCTTCAGCCTTGATAGGTGTATTAGTAACTGAGAACAATGGGTTGCTCTTCAAAAAGATCATCCCAGCTGACAAATAGTTAGTTGCGCGCCACCACTTATCAACAAGTTCCAAGTACTCTTTTGAATCGAAATCTGCCATGAGATTAAGTACTCCTTATTTTTTGCAAGAATCATAAACACCGTAAACCACGAACTTCTTCCGTTATTTACTCTTACAGTATAACCGATTACAGATTTTTCTTCAAGGGAAAAGGTTCAATTGGGTCAGGTTTTTAAAAAATGTGGTTGGCTTTTTAATTATATTGGAACGTACCAATGCTGTAACTTATTCGGAGTCTAAACTCACGAAGGCATTATAGCGAAGATACTTATAATGTAAACGCATTGTCGAAAATTCTAGCGGTGTTCCATCATCCATGAAGAAAATGCCTTCCATGATGCCGACTGGTTCGTTAGCAGTTAATTCTAGCAACTCTTGGTCCTCATCATTAGAAGGCTCAGCCATAATGGTCATAAACGACTTAGTTACCGTGCGGTGCTTTGTTTTTTCGATATATTCATAAACGGATCCGGAAACTATCGTTCTGTTCAGCCCAGGCAAAACATTGATAGGTACATAGCCTCGTTCAATCATAAATGGTACCCCTTCTAGTCGGCGTAACCGTTTAATTTCATAGACAAAATCTCCCTCGTTTAAAAAAAGGGCCTGTTGTTGTTCGGTTGTAGCCGGAATGACTTGAAAATCCAACAATTCAATGCTTGGCGCTTTTCCATCAACACGAAACGAATCAGAAACACCTAGGTTAGATCCTTCATGTTGGAAAATTGCATGGTTTTTTAGATAAAGCGGATTAACAAAGGTGCCACTGCCACGCTTTTTAAAGATAACACCTTGTTGCACCAGTACATTAAGTGCCCGTTTGATTGATGAGCGTGACACACCATATTGCTCAGCCAAAGAACGTTCGTCTGGTAATTTTAAGTTGGGAAATTCGCCCTGGTAAATTTTTTGTTTTAGATCCGCTTGTACGGTAACATAGATAGATTCTGACATAGTAATTATTAGTATACCACACATTGGTCAGACCAGTCATTGTATTGGTGGACCCAATTTGTGATAAAATATTACTTATGAGTAAAAAGAAAATGAAAAAAACGTTGCCCGAACAAGTCATGGACAAACACAAAGTGAAATATGAACCACTTGAACTAAATATCTTGGATAAAACGCCAGTTCAGCGTGATGCAATCCTGGAAACGTTTCACGTGAAACATGATGACATTTATAAAACACTCGCCGCACATGGGGATAAAACTGGGCCCATTGTAGCAGTGTTACCTATCACAAAACATCTGTCACTAAAAAAGTTAGCAGCTGCATCAGGTAATAAAAAAGTGGCCATGTTACCTCTTAAAGAATTACAAAGGACGACTGGTTATATTCACGGCGCTAATAACCCTGTTGGAATCTGGCAGAACAAGCATTTCCCTATTTATTTTGATCTCAGCGCTGCTGAGCAACCTTTCATTCTTGTCAGTGGCGGCGAGTTAAGTCGTTCAGATAAAATCAATCCGCGTGATGTTGCATCATTAGTTGGTGCCGAATTTGTAGATTTATTAGAGCATGACTGAATTTTTACTTCAATTTGCGCAAAATATTGGTTACTTTTTGATTTTACCTATCATAATTGCTTGGTCAATTAGTTTTTTGTCTAGCTTATTATCGCAGTGGCTGACAATTCAAACATCTTATACGATAACTGCTATTCTAAGTTTTTTTGGTGTGGTAATACACGAATTGAGTCATCTAATTGTTGCCATTATTTTTCGCCATCATATTACTGAGTTTCGTTTGTGGCAAATTAGTGACGATGGTGTGCTAGGTTATGTCAACCGCGAATATAATCCCAGTAGTTTTTATCAAAAACTTGGCAATATCTTTATCAGCATCGCGCCAATAGTAGGTGTAACAGCTGCTATTTGCTCACTCATAAAATTTATATGGGTACCAGGTTTATATATTAGAAACACATTCGTTATTTTAATTATCGGTAGCCTGTTACTTGGGTTTAACCTATCAGCTGCAGATTGGCAAAATTTCAGGCGTGGTATACCATTATACTTGATTGTCATTTTGTTCATCTCAACACTACAATATCTATTTTAAAAAGCACTAGTACTTGTTCTGCTGTTTAAGCGAGCATCTCATACTAGTGCTTTTTTAATTTACTGTGTATTTTACTATCTAACGTAAACTAAGATAGTTTATAAATGGATCTTATATAGTTACTTGACTGTTATCTACCTACCACCCTGGACTAACATCAGGCGCTCCAGCGTTCATATCATTCCGATATAGCGGTGCCATAGCATTAAACTTGAATGTCGGTTTATTAAACATCAAGGTAGCTGTACCACGAGCGCCGGCTCGGTTTTTTTCAAATATAATTTCAATCGGCACCGCTTCTTGTTCTTCACGCGGATCCCCGTCACCATCTTCAGAATCGCCACGTGAATAATCATCTCGATACAAAAACGCGACAACATCAGCATCTTGTTCAATCGAACCCGAATCACGTAAGTCTGACAAAACTGGGCGCTTGTCAGTACGTTGCTCCACACCTCGACTCAATTGTGCCAGTGCGATAATTGGTGTATTTAATTCTTTTGCCATTTTTTTAATCGCTCGTGAAACTTCAGAAACAGCTTGTTGACGGCTTTCAGAGTTATTGGACTCAATTAGGCCCAAATAATCAATTACGACCATACCGATTGGATGAGGATTTTGAATACGCTCTTCTTGAGTCATATCACTTAATAAATCACGTTCTAGTTGGTGTAGCTTGGCACTAATCTGGTTAATTTTAATACCAGCAGTATCATCCATGTAAATTTTCATTTGCGCCAATGATTGCATAGCAAGTGTTAACGCCTGCCAATCTTCTTGCGTCATCTGCCCTGTGGTTAAATGATTAGAATCAATTGACCCCTCACCCGCAAGCAATCGACCAACAATATCTGTCGCACTCATCTCCATTTCAAAAATAACGACAGGCACTTTTTCATTTTTGGCTACATTACGAGCGATATTCAACACGAAAGCTGTTTTGCCAACGGCTGGGCGAGCACCAAAAACAATCATCTGATCATTTCGAAAGCCATGTGTAATTTTGTCCATTTCAGGATATCCTGTTGATAAACCAACAACATCACTATCATTTTTAACCGCTTCGTCTAGATTAGCTTGATATTCCTGCAGTACATCTTTAATTTTCCTAAAGTTTTCATCACCACGATTTTCAGCAATGGTATCAATACTACGTGATAATTGCGCTAATAAATCTTCACTTGGTTCTGCAGCATCATAAGCCAACGACATTGTTCTCGTTAACGTATCAATCATTTTTCGTAAAACAGATTTTTCTCGAACAATATTTGCATAATGCTTCAAATTGGCGGATGAAGCTGTTGACTCTGATATTTCTGCCAGATAAGCCATGCCACCAACATTTTCAAGTTGATGCATACTATTCAGTTTATCTTGCACTGTCAACATATCAATTGGACGGTTTTCATCCACTAATGCCTGCATGGCTTTAAAAATAGTTTGGTTCGCTAATTTATTGAAATCCTCAGGTACCAAGATTGCACTAGCTTCAACCATCGCATTTTCTGACTTAACAGCAAAAAAGATGGATCCGAGAACTGCGCGTTCAGCATCACCATCTTGCGGCACTTGCCGATATTCATTTGATACCGGATTATCCATATTAACCCTCGCTTACATGAACACGCAACTGCGCTGTCACTTCTCGGTGTAATTTAACTGGTACATCTGTATAACCAAGTGCGTGTATTGGTTGATTGAGTTCCATTTTTCGTTTATCAATTTTGATTTGATATTGTTTTTCTAAGGCAGCCGCAATTTGTTTTGTTGAAACAGCACCGAATAAACGTCCATCTGTTCCTGATTTGCCAGTTAGCTCAACAACTGTCTTCTCGTTAGCAAAAAAATCTGCTAATTTTCTCGCTTCAGCTAGTTCCTCGGCTGCCGCTTTTTCTTCAGCCTTTTGACGCCCCTTAACTGCGCCCAAGTTTTTGCCTGTAGCCGGCTCCGCTTTCTTATTTTTAATTAGAAAATTATTGGCATACCCATCAGGTACTTCCTTAATTTCTCCTTTTTTTCCGCGACCTTTAACGTCTTCTAAAAATACTACTTTCATTTTTTAATCCCCTATGTTAATCTTCTGATTGTTCCGCAATTATATTTAATAATTGTTGTTTGGCTTCTTCGGTTGTTACATTAGCAATTTGGGTGGCTGCGTTAGATAAATGCCCGCCGCCGCCAAGGGCCTCCATTGTACGTTGAACATTACGTTCCCCAGTTGATCGAGCTGAAATACCAACCCGTCCATCCTGACGTTTAGTGATCACAAATGAGGCATACACACCGCTAATCTGCAAAAGTTCGTCCGCAGCTTGTGCAGTAAGCAAACCAGAATAGATATCCTTGTTATCACCAACAGCAATAGCATTTCCTTCATGAATCTCTGCTAAATTAACCAAATGACTTCGCGATTTGAAATCCGAAAACTTCTCTTTCATAAATGACTGAATCAAGTTGCTATCAGCTCCGTTAGCACGCAAATAGCTAGCAGCATCAAACGTACGTGATCCCGTACGCAAAGTGAAGTTTTTAGTATCAATCTGTATGCCACCTAACATCGCCGTCGATTCTAGCTTTGTAATTGGTGCATGTGACTGATCTTGATATTGCAGCAACTCAACAACTAGTTCTGATGTCGATGATGCATATGGCTCTATATAAGACATCAATGGTTTTTCATCTAAACCTTGCTCGGCTAGACGATGATGATCAATCACAACTACACGGTTGGCTAACCTCTCGAGTAACTGTGGTGCACCAGAAATACTTGCTTTGGCATGATCAACTAATACCAATAAAGTATTATCACGTACTAGCTTCAATGCTCGCGCTTCATCTACGATAGAATCATCAATATTTGATCCTGGTGCCACAAATTCTGCTGGCTTTTTGCGAAGTTCAGCTAACAGTAGCTGGATATCGCTGTACACATGTTTTTCGTCCAACACAAGAAAAGCTGGTTTATTTTTTGTCTGGGCCATACGCCAGACACCCAATCCAGAGCCAACTGCATCTAAATCCGGCATTGCATGTCCGACAATCATAATATTATCAGCCTGCTCCATTAGTTCAGCAATAGTTTGTGATACCATGCGAGCCCGGACACGGGTACGCTTTTCCATCGGATTGCTTGCACCACCATAAAAACGTGCCGCTGCCTTTTCAGATTTCACAACCACCTGATCACCACCACGACCCAAGGCCAAATCTAAGTTCGTCTGGGCCATTTTAGCAAGCTTATTAATATCTGTGTCATCATATGCTATTCCGACCGACAATGTCACAGGTGAGTTCTGTTGTACCGTTGCTTCTCGAATGTCCTTTAGGACACTGAACTTATCTTCCTCAGCTTCTTGAAGGGCTGACTGATAACCAAACATGACATAATGCAGTGTATTCAAACGGCGGATATAAATATGATGTTCGAGTGCCCAATCAGACAATGCGCGTGTCACGTATGTCCGTAAAGTAGACGTTTCGGACTCGCTCATACCATCAGTGACTTCCTCGTAGTTGTCAACCGATATTAACCCACTGAACAGCTGATGATCTTCATATTTTTTAGTAATCGCGGCATACTCACTGATATCCATCAAATAAATGACCCGTAAGTTTTGTTGAACAAATAACGAAAACTGCCTACCCTGCCAGGTGATTGTATTCGTCTCGGAAGCATCGGCATAATTATCAATCTCTAGAGCCAATTTATTATCTAGCTCCGACAATTCTAATCCAAGCACATCTCTTTTGTCTAGATATGCTTGCATATATGGATTAATCCAATCAATTTTTTTATCTTGATTAAGCAGAATAATGCCAATCGGCATTCGAATTAAAGCTTCTTGTTCACTACGTGCAATTCGATACCCCAATCCAGACAAGTACTCTTGTGCATCTTCACTAACCTCTTTGAAAGCTTGTGCACTAAATACTAATCCAATAATAACTATTGCCAACCAAATAAGTCCAAATGTTATATTAAAAAGCATAGCAAAAATAACACTCATTACACTTGATACAAGTAACAGAAATGCCACTGTACTTAGTTTAGTGTTTTGAAAGAATATTGGTAAATTTTTAAAACTAAAAAATCGTTTCACGTGCTACTTCCTTCTGATTATCATATCTTCTATTTTACCACAGGGTGTCATGATTAATATGATAATACTTCAGACAAGCCATAACATGGTGCGTTAGATACAGCTATATCCCGAATTTATACAAAATATACAAAAAAGCCTGAGGCAAACCGCCTCAGGCTTTTAGAAATTAATCTTCCGTAACGAATGGCAACAAAGCCATGATACGTGCACGCTTGATAGCAGTAGTTACCTTGCGTTGGTTTTTTGCAGAAGTACCAGTCACACGACGTGGTAAAATCTTACCACGTTCTGAGATGAAACGTTCTAATAATTCAGTGTTCTTATAGTCAATATATTCGATGTGGTTAGCAGCGATAAAATCAACCTTACGACGACGACGTGGACCGCCTTGTGGGCGACGTGAACGTTGTGGACGTTCTGAATTTTGTGGACGTGAGTTTTGTTCTGACATAATAAAGCTCCTTTCGTAGTGTTTAATTTATTTTAGAATGGTAAATCATCATCTGATATATCAATTTCTGTATTGCCACTAGCCGCAAATGGGTTAGGGGCACTATTTGACGAAGCTGATGATTGCGTATTTGAGTTTGAACTCGCACTTGCAAAAGGATCAACACCGTTAAATGAGTTGTCATTACCGCCAAACGAATGATCGTTTGATCCGCTGAAGTTGTCAGCACCATTATTAGATGCCGATGATCCGTTCTGAGAACGACGCTTTTCACTTTCAGCGCGAGATTCAAGTAATGAGAAATTATCAACAACAACTTCCGTCACGTAAACGCGTTGGCCAGCATTATTTTCATAATTTCTTGTTTGCAAACGACCTTCAACGGCCACAAGTGCACCTTTTCCAGTGAAGTTTGCAAAGTTTTCAGCTGCTTTTCGCCAAATAACGGCGTTAATAAAGTCAGCTTCACGTTCACCACTTGCGTTGGTGAACTGACGGTTAACCGCCAAGCTAAACGTACCGACTGCTACACCTGATTGTGTGTAACGTAATTCAACATCACGGGTCAATCGCCCAATTAATACTACTCGATTAATCATAATTAACGCTCCTTTCCCAGTGAAAATTCAAATTTATTCTGCGTCGCGCTTAACAATCATGTGACGTAAGATGTCTTGAGAAATCTTTGCCAAACGATCAAATTCATTGATAGCCTTATCGTCTTCTGCAGTAAAATTGATAATGTGGTATGTACCTTCACGGTAACCAGCAATTTCGTATGCAAAACGACGAGTAGCCCAGTCGGCTGACTTTTGAATTGTTGCACCATTATCTGTCAAGATTGCATCAAAGCGCTCAACAAGAGTCTTCTTAGCATCCGCATCCAAATCAGGGCGAACAATATAAGTCATTTCGTATGATGTAGCCATTTTATTTCCTCCTTTTGGTCTCTGGCAGCCTTGGCTGCAAGGAGTGATCGCACAAATTGTGCATTCACAACTACTAATTGTACTACAATATAGCCTTACTTTTCAAGTGTTTATCAGAATTATTTCCACTGGTAACTTATAATACGATTTTTTTGTCTGTCTTACTTATATAGATATGCTGTCGAATTACATTAACTACCTATCTGCTTATGCAAAAAAAGCCCGCATTGTTAAGTTTGCGAACTCATTTATCTTCGTTATCGAGTCATTTCATACATTACTTGCGCGAAGATAGCTTGTGTCTTAGGGATGTTATCTACCAATACATATTCGTTTGGCTGATGACTCATGACTGGTACATCAGGAAATTGCCCACCAAAAGCTACACCACGTTTCAATAAGCGTGCATACGAGCCGCCATTAGAAATTTTATATGTCTTTTGCGTATGCGTGTGCTGAGCATAAATATCCGCAAGTACTGTCACAATTGGATCACTTAGGTCTACCATGTGCGGATGTGTACCAAAAGCTTCCTGCTTAAATATTTTGGCGTTCAAGCTCCCCATATGTCGCTGAACTTGTGTCAAAATAGCAGTTTCCGTTATGCCCATTGGATAACGGAAATTGATCCGAATCTCACTATCAGCATTAGCTTGGAATAAAATCTTACCCACATTTACTGTTAAGTCACCCATAATATCATCATGATAAATCAATCCGAGCTTTTCACCGAAAACGTTTTTATGATTTGTCAAACCAAGAAACTCTAAGAATCCATGCGCTTGATCATCGAAATTATAGTTTAATAAAAAATTAGCCAAATACGTTGCCGCATTCAAACCATCTTCTGGGTAAGCGCCATGAACAGATTTCCCATACAGTGTTAATATAATATGACCATCATCATATTGACCTATACCCGAAATCATTAGTGTATCTTTGAGATAACGCTCATACGCAGCTAAAAACCCATTGATATCCACACCATCAGGCAGCTCAACATCAGCAGTTGCAGTCCCTGGTACAACATTATCTCGTTCCCCAGACTGAAATCGATGTAGTTTCCACTCACCCAATGTTGTGCCTTTAAACTGAATTGATAAGGTTAGAACACCTTTTTCACCAGGAACAACCGGGAAGGCTCCGTCAGGTGAAAAACCAAACGTCGGTTCACCTACTTGATCCAAATAGGCCCGCATATCACGCCAATCAGATTCTTCATCACTACCAAAAATCAAACGTATTTTTTTTCGTGGTTGAAAACCAGCATCTTTTAATTGCTTCAAAGCGTAATAACTAGCTATTAAATCAGCTTTCATATCGTGTGAACCACGTCCATACAAGCGATTGCCTATAACTTTAGGGCTAAATGGCAACGTTATCGTCCATGCATCCCCACCAGGAACAACATCAACGTGTGACAAGACCCCAAAGGTTTCCGTTGCATCCTCTGGTCCATAGTCAATAACAACAACCATATTATCCGCGACACGCTCAACTTTAAACCCGTCACGTCTGCCCATATCAACTAGAAATTGTAGTGCTGTTTCAATACCTGCTCCAAAAGGTTGTTGAACATTAGCTGTTGTTTTATCTAACACAGATGGTATTGATAAAAACTGTAACAAGTCAGTCAATAATTCTGATTTGTACAATTGCGACTTTTGTTGCCACTGTTCAGCTGTCATTTGAAAGGATTCCACATCCGACCTCCATTAGTTATAAATAGCAAGACGCCAATCACGACAATCAATGTCGACCATAGAATCATAGCCACATCACGCATGGAAAAACGTTGTTCTTGATACCATGACCGTTTATTATAGCGCCCAAATCGACGCAATTCCATAGCTTGACTAATCGTATCAATCCGACCTAAACTTGAAAATACTAATGGTAGAATAATTTGTACAGTCCCCTTCATCCGTTGGATTAAACTAGATTTTTTTGATATTTCGTAGCCACGTGCCTGTTGGGCCAAACTAATCGTTCGATAATCACTCTGTACATCAGGAATATAGCGCAAGGTAATTGCAACGGCATACGCTACTTTGTAGGGTACGCCAATTTTATTTAACCCAGCAGCAAACTCACTAGGATTAGTGGTGAAAAGCAATACAATTGACAGCGGGAATGAGAATAAATACTTTAGTAGAAGATTAAATTCGTAAAACAACTGTTCTTGCGTAATTGTAAACCAACCGCTACCAAACATCACATGTTTCGTACCATATAATTGTTCACCATATTGAGGGGCCAAAACGGTAATCATCACAAGGTTAATCAAACCAATGAATAATACCAACTTTAAAAGTAGCGCGTATTCCTGATATTTAATATGAGCCATTTTAATTAAAACAAATGACAATATTGTTAAAGCAATTAAAAAACGCGTATCATAAGAAATCATGCCAATCGTTGTTAATGCTAAAAAGCCAACTAATTTGGCGGTACCCGTAGCATGATTAATCCAAGTATTTCTTGCTTTATATCCGAAAAGTGAGTTATCCATCTTATTTCCTTATAGCTGCATTTAATTCTTCTGGATGCACAATGCTAAGACGCTGGGCTAAACGATAAATACTGGTAGTTCGCAAACTAGCAGCGTCAACTAATGCTTCATTTGCAAGTAACTCCGCTGGTGTTGTATCCGCCAATATTTGCCCATCAACAACAACCAGAGCCCGTTGAACAAAGTTTGCTAATAAATGCATATCATGAGTAATGATTATAATAGTCGTATGGTTCGTAATGTTAATATTCTGTAAGAAACTGAGTAACTGAGACGTGTGCGTTGCATCTTGTCCAGCTGTTGGTTCATCTAATATTAGAATTTCTGGTTTCAAAACCAAAACAGCCGCAATTGTAAGCCGTTTCTTTTGCCCAAAGCTTAATGCAGAAATGGGCCAATTACGCATACCATCAAGATCGACAAGTTGTAACATTTCACGCACACGTTCCGTTACTTGTTCTTCATCAATGTTACGCAATCGCAGCCCACTGGCAACTTCATCAAATACTGTTGCTTTCGTAATCATATGATTAGGATTCTGCAAAACATAGCCTATGTGGTCGGCCCGTTCTTTAATAGAATCGCTTAGCAGCGAACGTCCATCTAATTGAATATCTCCCCCACTGGGTGTCAAAAAGCCAGTTAATAGGTGGGACAAAGTTGTTTTACCTGATCCATTTTTGCCCACAATACCAAGAATTTCACCTTCATGAATTGATGTCGACAAATTTTCAAACAATGGTTCTTGCTGGTCGTACGCAAAGGTCAAATTTTGGACCAACAACTGCTTGTCATCATGAGTGACTGTCTGCACTGGTTCTGCCAAAGTTTCAATTTGGTCCCTAAAGTTTGAAACGTCCACTTTTTCAACATCTGCTACGTGAGGTATTTTATTCACTGGAACGCCTGCTCGGCGTAATAGTTGTATGTATAGTGGTTCGTCTAAGCCATTTGCAGACAACACGCCTGCTTGGATAATGGCAGTAGGCGTGTCATTAGCGACAATTCTACCATGTGCCATGACAATTACACGATCAACATGAGCACGTAACACATCTTCTATCCGATGTTCAATCACAACCACTGTCATATTACGTTCTTGTTGAAGTTCATCAATCAGTGCCATTGCAGCCGCACCAGCAGCTGGATCAAGACTAGCCAATGGTTCGTCAAATAACAATAGATCCCCTTCATCAACCAAAACACCTGCCATAGCAGTACGTTGTTTTTGGCCACCAGACAATGATTGCGGTGCCAACGTCAAACGTTTTCCTAACCCAAATCGATTGGCCCATTTAGCGACTTTTTCTCTGACAATTTTTATCGGCTGATTATCATTTTCAAGAGAAAAAGCTATATCTTCGGCGACCGTCATGCCCACAAATTGCGCATCAGAATCCTGAAGAACAGTACCAGCTTGCAAAGATAGGTCAAACAACGACTGATTTAGGATCTTTTTACCATTAATTGTCAGTTCACCAGTAATATCCCCTTGATAGGCTTGCGGAATTAAACCATTCAGTAAACGCAGTAATGTTGTTTTACCCGAACCAGATGCACCGGCTATTAAAACTTTTTCACCAGGATAAATTTGAAAACTCACATCATGTAACGTCGGTTCAGATTGCGCGTGATATTTAAATGTCACATGTTGAAAATCAATAAATGGTTCTACCATGTTTTCCCCTATGTACGTAACCCGTGGCTACTTATTCACTACGCAATGAGCTCTTCTTAGGACGTGACTTGACATAGGCCACTAGTAAAATAGAGCCAATAATAGCGACAGACAAAATGTTAACAATTGTTGCCGCTGCGCCCTGTAAGAATACCTTACTAGCTGGCTGTTTGTATATTAATATATCGCCGATTGGCGCAACAATCAACCATGCAATAACGTTAGCAATTATTTGCCAAACATTAAACTGAACTAACTTTTTTGTTGAAAGATCCCCGCCCTCGAGGTCCAAGAATCTTTTACTCAAACCAAGTAATAGTCCAAACACACCATCAGCTAAGACCCATGACCACCAAGGGGCACCATAAGTCGCGTCAGTAATTGTGTGTCCAATAACACCAACTAAAAAGCCAACAACTGGACCAAATAAACCAGCAATCAATGCTAACCAGCCTTCAGCGACGTTAACATTAGTATTTGGCACACCAGTTGGAATAGCAATGTACTTCATTAAAATGAAAAACACAGCAGCGCCGATACCAGTTGCAACGACTGAACGCACCGATAATCCTGTTTTTTTGTTATTTTCTTTCATTTTTCTCTCCTTTTCTTTGAGACTATCATATTTCTTTGGTTAATGAAACAGCCCATCCTTGGCCAGCACCCACATGGTACGTTTGTTCAAAACTACCAGTATGCAAACCAAACGCAACTGTATACACTGAATCAATATAAATTAACGGTTCGCCAGGATTGACATCGGTAAATGTGTGCACATATGGTAGCACCTCATCAAATAACAAACTACCATCACATTTAATTTGAACACGCAGGGTATCACCATATTGCAAATTCATCTTTTCAAATTCGCGTAGGGGAATATTTGACCACAACGAACCAAAATTGACATCAGTGATATCAATATTACCCACTAATTGTGGTTGCCCATAAACCGTTTCTTGATAAACACCAGGTGTAATTGGTAAACGTACCAAATCGCTAACTGATAGTTCTTCTGTGTAGTCTTCAAATACTACTTGTCCACTAGCTAATTTAGCCCCATTATAAGCATAAATATCACGCCCATGAAATGTTGATGATTTTTCTGAACCGGGAAGGCGTTGTGTTGTTTCATCAATCACACGTACACTTTTGATTAAATCATTAGATAATAGATGCGATAAAGTGCCGTTATCTGGTGTCACAATATAGTGGCCAGCTGTCGTCTTGGCAATTACTGACAAACGTTTTGAGCCAACCCCAGGGTCGACAACAGATACAAAAACTGTGCCCGGTTGCCAATAGTCAAAAGTTTGAAACAAGCGAAACGACCCTTCAAAGATATTAAATGGCGTGATACCATGTGTTAAATCACTAACAACAATGTTATCGGCAACATTGTAGGCAACACCTCTCATGGAGCTTACCGCACCATCCTGTAATCCAAAATCTGTTTGTAACACTAAATGATTGTTTGTCATTTTCAATTCCTCGGTCATCTTATTAATGGCTTTCTAGTAGGTTATAAAAATCGTAAGAAATACAAAAAATCCCTGTTAATCATACAGATTAACAGGGACGTAAAAAACGTGGTACCACCCAGATTTAGCATAATACATGCTCTCATACTGTAACGGCGCTAACCGACCGCGAAACTTAACAACTTAAATCTCACGATATCATCCACGTTCATCTTCAATAAACTGCTTCATGTCAGCTTCCACTATCCTGACTCGCTTGAATTTCCGCTCGTTATCTACTCTTCGCTTCAACGATTTTAATATCCTAATAATACCTTAAGATAATTATGAATATTTGTCAATACGTTTATGATTAAACTACAATAAAATCATTAATAACCTTTGCAAAATCATTATGATAAATTTCAAACTTCTTTTCACCCACACCAGAGATCGCTAAGAACTCTGTATCAGTTTGCGGACGCGCCTGTGCCATACTCATTAACGTTTTGTCTGAGAATATTAAGAAAGGTGGCAAACCAGCTGCCCGAGCTAATTCTAAACGTTTTTCCTTTAACTTTGCAAACAGACGATTATCTTCGTCGGAAAGTTTCAAATCATCAGTAGTCACTTTCTGACTGACAATACGTACCTTCTCAAGACGTTTTTTAATCTCAATTTCACCTTTTAATACTTCGGCACCTAACGATGTTACTTTTAACACGGGAAACTCTGCTCCCTCGAAACGTAAATATCCTTCAGCCGTTAAGTAGTCAATAAAGCGCGTCAGCTCTTTTAGCGTTCGCTCTTTCATCAAACCAAACGTTGGTAAATCATGTAAAAACTCATACTTACGCACACTAGCATCATTTGATCCTTTTAAAACCTTAGCGACCATCGTTTTACCAAAGCGTTGATTCATACGCATCACATTAGCCAGCACTTTTTGCGCATCTACCGTAACATCAACCCACTCGCGCGTATCCAAACAATTCGAGCAATGACCACAATCTTCTGTCACCGTTTCACCGAAGTATTGCAATAAATACCGTGCTAAGCAAGTTTGCGTATTAGCAAAAGCGTTCATTTCTCGAATTTTGTCATATTCATTTTGCTTGTGTTCTTCTGAACCTTCTGACTTTTGAACAAAGAATTCTTGCAGATGCATATCCTGTGGTGCATATAATAATATAGCTTCGGCGGGTAACCCATCACGACCCGCACGGCCAATTTCCTGATAATATGCCTCAATGTTTCCCGGGACGGAGTAATGGATTACGTAGCGCACATTTGGTTTATTAATACCCATCCCAAAAGCGTTTGTAGCCACAATAACTGGATTTTCATCATATAGAAACGCTTCTTGCTGTCTTTGACGTTCCTTTTCAGATAATCCAGCATGGTAACGACCTGCATTAATGCCTATTTTATTCAAATAAGTGGTCAGTTCATCAACTTGCTTACGTGTTGCTGCATAAATAATACCAGTTTGTTCACGATTTTTTTGTAAATATTCAACCACATACTTTCGTTTGTCCTGATTATGTACAATATTCAAAGCCAGATTATCTCGCGCAAAGCCGGTCAAGACCGTATCATCATCGTCTACTTGTAACAATTGTTGTAGGTTTTCACGAACACGCTCTGTTGCGGTGGCCGTCAAACCAAGAACTGCTGGATGTCCAGAAATTTGTTCCAACAAAGGTAGAATATTCAGATAACTCGGACGAAAGTCATGTCCCCATTGTGATAAAACGTGGGCTTCGTCAACAGCAATTAACTCAATATTGAGACTTTGAACAAAACTAAAAAAGCTAGGGACCTCTAGTCGTTCAGGCGCAACATACAACATTTTGTAAAGCCCATGTCTTAGGTCCGACATGCGTTGTGCTTGTTCTTGCCCATCAACTGTCGAATTCAAGAACGTCGCAGGAATGCCCATGGTGTTCAACCCGTCAACTTGGTCTTTCATTAACGAAATTAATGGGGAAATGACTAAGGTAATGCCTTCAAACATCATTGCTGGTAGCTGATAGGTAATTGATTTTCCACCACCAGTTGGCATAATAGCTAAAGCATGTTTATGTGCGAGTACTTTATTAATAACATCTAGCTGACCAGCTCGAAAGTTATCGTACCCAAATTTTTCTTTTAAAATTGTTTGTGGATTCGCAGTTTGCATATTTTCTATTATAGCATGTGCCCTCTAACTAAAAAGCAGACGACGATTAGTTGTCATCTGCTCCCATTGGATTTAATTGAAACTTTATTGGCGTTATACGTCTTAGCAACCAGTTCATAATTGCTAAAATGCCTGACACAAGCGTTAACAACCAAAATTGCTTTACTTGAAAATTAGTAAACAACTGTAATAGAACAAAACCAATTGTAAACCAGCCAAAGTACGCAGCCATCGTATTGCCACCAATTCGCAATACTTTATCTAACAAGTTTTCCGATTCATTCTGAAAAAACTTAACATGTAACCAATCGAAAAAAAGCATGATAAATACAAAACTAACCAGATCCATAGAAACAAACTTCAATATCGTTATATAATCTCGCATGGGATTAAAACGTGTTGATCCTTGATATAACAACAAACCATATGTCATCATAATATCCGAACCAAATATGAATAATAACCAACTAATTGGCTTAGTTCGTACCATATCCCGAATTAACATATATCCCCCAAGAATTGATTCAACATCATGATTATCTTAAATTATTATATCATTTATCGGGTTCTTTAAATGGTTCCGGAACAAAACAAAAGATTATTTTTGATTGCATAGGGTGTTTCTTTGACCCCTAGTAACAGATTATGAGACAACCGCAATTGTTTTAAACTACTCGAAAATAACATGACATACCTCTGAACTTATTTTTACTAGTATGAATGAAAGAATAGACGTTCATCAAGCACTTTAACTAGAAGTAGTATCGTGTTATTCGAGATATATTGATTTTGATGACTTTACGTAGATTATACAAAGAAGAAAATACCTAATATGATTTACTTAGTATTTGCTTTTTATAATGCTGACTATAGTGAGTTACTAGTATTATTCACTTTTCCCCCTGTTATTTAATTAACACCAGATCCGACAAAGCCTCTAATCAGACCGTCTACAATGTCCATTACTGGCATAATAGCATACAAAAATAGAAGAAAGCCGATGGCAATGATGATCTTTTTATTTAAAATGCTAATCAATGAATGCCAGTTAATTTTTGTCAGAATGTAGATAATTAGAATAAACATTGGAATAGATAAATAACCAGATAGGTTAGATTCAATTAAAATCATATTCGATGAATAGAACAGTTTTAAAAATAAATAACCGATAGTTCCAACTATAATTGCACTGATTAAGCTTATCGTAACAATACGATAAAATTTGCGTTCCTGTTGATTTTCTCTTAATTTTCCGACCATCGTTTCGTCTCCTAAAAACAAATCATCTAACGATATGTTTAAGTACTTAGATATTAAAATAATATTTTCAATATCTGGCAATGTTTTACCGGTCTCCCAATTAGATATGGTTTTATTGGATACTAATAACTTATTAGCCAACTCCATTTGTGTTAAAGACATTTTTTGTCTTTTTTCCTTTATCAAATTATGAAATATCATGACTTTCCTCCTGGTCCTTGTTATGACATTAAACATAATACCCTGTCGCTATTTTAGCAATAGAAAGTCCTTACCAATCCTTATAATATTAGGTTTCATCATGTTATTGAGAATTAACAAAATTACTTTAATCTAAAATTATTTCACGACTTGCTTGATTCAAACCTAAATAAGTTAAAGTCATCGCTTCACTATAATGGTTTAATAATTGCATGACAAGTCCGATATTATAGTTAGACTGCATGTAGACACGATAAATACCAATTTTTTTGATTGTAGGTAAACGTATTTTTCTTAATCGTGACATCTGCGTTAAACACATTAGCCTTCTTTTATCATAACATCACTCACCCGTAGCAAGGTTGCTTCCCCAACTTGAAATACGGTGTAGTTACGACATCCAGCACGAAAACTATCAAATAAGGTATTTTTAATCATTTTCAAGACATTAGAATCTTTTATGGAGTACATTTTGTTGCATATTTATTTAACCTCAATAATAGGGATATCCTTGCTTGGCTTACTCTTTTCAAGGAATGACCAATTACTATTACCATAATATTTAAATGTAAATTCTTTAATCTGAAAACTATTTTGATCTTTCGACTTATCACTGATATCTCTCAGAAAGTTAAAATATAAATGCCTCTTATTTTCATTTTCCGATAGATCTAAGAACTCAATTTTTTGTTTAAACCCAGGAGTTGTTAGGGTATTGTGCGTCTTAAATACTTCAAATGATACTAATAATTCTTCTACAATTTGACGCATAGCAGAATATAGGGGATTACCGTTAGGATAATTCCCGTTTTGATCATAGAAACCGAGTAATTGTGACTTTTTAAAATCGTCAATAGGATCTTTTTTTTCATCTACATGTGATCCACCATCTTTATTAGCTATGAATAATACAATATCTCTACGAGAAATATATTCTGATTGTTGTGCAAACACAATTTGTTGCCACCACAGTTCCACAGGACAAAAAACTTCTGAAAGAATCTTATCAGAGCTGTCTCGACGATTATTAAATACTTCCTTACTTCCTAACGGCATGTAAGAAGCACCTTCCGCCCCAATTGACATCATCAACAGATCCCAAGAAGGCAATAAATTATTGGGAGAAAAGCTACTGTTAGGTGAATGCCAAGCTTTAAATTTATTTATTAAATCTAGTTGATTTAGTAAAGAGTTTGAATTGTAGGTTTGATGTATTAGAACGCGAACCTGTGTAGCCATTGGTAGCGCCATATCAGTTACACCAGAGTCAAACATTTTTGCATAGTGACGAAGTAAGTCTAGCTGAACGTCTAGTTTATTATTTTTTTCCTGTATTGATAGTTTTTGTTTAGACATATAAGCCCTCCACTTCGAGGATTATTATATCATTTAACTAAAAAACAACCCCTATACTCAACAATCAGAGTATAGGGGTTGTTTTAACGGGTTTTTCGAGGGGTTATTTTTTTGAATAGCCCCTAAATTTGGTATAAACTTAGTGGTTACCAAAATTCATACCAAAGCCATAACCAAGACCTTGATATTTGTCAGCAAATTCTTGGCTTATTATCTGTAAATAAAACGGGGACAAAGGTTTAGAAAGACTATTTTTCATGGCTAATGGTGTTAAGTCTGTTTTTAAATCAGCAATTATTTTAGGTAGATATTGATTATTTTCCAAACTTAATTTTGCTACTATCAGAGCTTCCCGTTCTGTTTGGTTAATGCTTTCGTCCAAAATTAGATCCGTAATTTGGTTTAACAAATCGATTTCATCATTCATAGTTCAGTTCCCCCTAAAATGTTTACATACTATCTCTTTATTTTGGTAATGCTGATTATGTTAAGTCTTTAAAAATAATTAAGTTGTATTTATAAAAACACAACTTAATCATTTTTTTCGTAAATAAATAATTTATCTACGGTAGAATTAAGTTCTTTCGCTAACTTAAAAGCCAAAATTAAAGTTGGGTCATACTTATTATTCTCAATCGCATTAATTGTTTGTCTAGAAACTTCACAATTATTTGCCAATTCTTCTTGAGATAAATACTTTTTTTTTCGTAACTGATTAATTAAATTTTCCAAAATAACCGCCTCAGTCACCCATTTTGTTACGATTATATCGCACTGCGAATAAAAACGTAACAACTGCAAATGTTAGTGAAAAAAAATCATCAGAGTGATTTGTATAATTATCAAATTGAATATTTAAAATTGGACCTAATAGGAATGTCAAGCATTTTAACGTCAAAGAAATAATAACAACGATAAAAGAAAAACAACCACTTTTTAAAATAATCATATGTTTTCTTTCATCACCTTTTCTTAATAAAGATGCTACAATTCTTATGTCAAAAATAAATACTACAATCCCTATTATCCATAATGCAAAATATCCTTTATTCATAAATTTCTCCTCAGCTAATGTAAAAAAGATTTAACATATATAATATAGTATATTATATTTAATAATGTCAAATGTTTTTGACATTATTAAAGTCGTTATCGGCCACTATATGTCACTTTTTTTGCCGATCACTTGCGGGCACGAGCCTACCCATATCCGAATTATTTATCCCCCACAATACCGTTATTTATATTACTTTAAACGTGTTTTAGACTGTTGTGGTGCAAAATAAAAATCAAATGATGATGAGATTGAATTATGGACCACTTCATATTCTTTATTATGTTTAATGCTCAGGCACTCTACTAGTTTAACGAGTATGAGTGCTTTTTTTATTTAACTTCAATTTCTAACAACTCTTGTAAATCTTTTGTTGTTGCTGGGTTAGCTGTTTTATAGTCGAATCTTTTGCCTTTGAGAGGACTGTTGCCTTCATATTCTACTAAATCAAACCATACACGTCCTGCATCATCACCAGTTAAATGATACCCTGCTTCGTCACCTAAGCTATAATCATCTACAACCTTTTGTTGATACATAGCAACAACGTGAGTAATGTTTTTCTTGATTATTGTGTCAAGGTTAATACGCCAAGCACCTGAAACACGATCTTTTAGCCACCCTGTTTCATTCTTGATCTCACTCAACTTAATGATGAGTACTCTTTCTTTATTCATATCCGTCTCCTAAATTATTTTATTAGTAAATCAATGGTTTACTATTCCATATATTTATAATACATAATTGAATAATTTAATGCAACTTTATATGATAAAATAATTTAAATAAATGTTTTTTGGGGGAAGAAAGCTATGAAGAAGTGGTATGAAGAGAAACAACATAAAGACATGTTATTTTATGGCGCTATGATGTTAATGGTTATCAGTCCATTTTTAGAGGGGTTCGGGATAATTACATCAATGTTAGCAGTATTTATTGCTTTTTATAGTACTGACGATGATGACGAGTCTTAATTGTCCATATAAGGCTGTTAGATACGTTTTATAGTGTTCATTCATAATTTATATTAAATTATATTTATAACGCCTTAGGATTGATCGTATTAACAAAAATTTTACTGTAGACACATAAAAAGCCCACAAATTAATGTGAGCTTATTTTTTACCTTTTTTATCCAGCTTTTTTATAACATAAGAACTAGTGAATCCAATAGAAAAGTATAGAATAGTCCAAAGCCAAAGCAATTTAGGATAATTACTATACAGTATTCTCAGTGGAATCATTAAAATAGCAACTGGAATCATTACCTGTAATAAAGTTTTTTTCATATATTACAATTACATCCTTTGCTTATTCACAATAAGTCAAATTTCCATGCTTGTAAATACCTATCCAACCATTTCCGTTGCCATCAAATAGAGAAGCTAATCTGGTACCGGGATTTGCTAGTGTTGCCAAATATCCAATACTAAATCCTGCAGTGTTAGCCACAGCGGAACTTGCAGCACTAGCTGTGATTCCTAAAGCACCAGCAATTACCTCAGGCAAAACAGCAACTATAGCCGCAGCAGTAAGCCCACAAACAGCTGTATCTACAGTATATGCAAAGAATCTGGCGCCTATAGCTACGCCTGTATAATGCCAAAAACTACTAGCAACAGCCTCAGTGCCATTATTATTAGCTAAGTCAAATACATGTGTTTCTGTTGTATACTTCGCCGTTTCTGAATCAAACGTTGTCTTAATAACAGTTAATTGAACACCATTATTAATTACTGACACATCAGTTTTAGATTCAGAATCTGAGACTTTAATACCAGAAACTTTTTGAGTTTCAGTATTAATAGCAGTTTCAATTTCTGCTGAATCTACCTTTTTTGTACTAGTAGTTACATCATCAGAATTAGAAATTTGATTAAATGAATTATCTGCTTTATTAGTGCTTTCAGTAGATGTCTTAACAATTCCAGAATCTTTTTGTGTTTGTTTGTGAGTATACTCACCATTCTCAGACACAGCTCTTTTTTCCGCTTGTTTTAACGTTGTAGCTTTAGAACCGCTGTAATTCCCCTTAGCTAGTTCGTTAGCACTTACGTTATAAAAGCTTGAAATACTTGGAGCTGTTGCAGTTACAATAGTTCCAGCAGCAATTAAACCTGCTGTTAATTTTAATGCTTTATTCATGTATTTTCTCCCCCATGAATAATATTTTTATAAGCATGGATACTATTTAAACATGAATGATAAACGTATGTCAACACATTTTGTGAAATTGATTACTTTTAATATAAAAAGCCCCTACTTAATTGTAGAGGTTTTATAGTTACTAATATACGCATTTATTTCTTAATTTCCATTGTCTTACCGCAGTTTAAACAGACAAATGTGTTTTTCTTTCCCTTCTTACCAGCAAATCCAACTGCACCACCCGCAATGAATCCTAATCCACCAGTCATAACACCTAATCCAACTGAACCAGCTACCGACTTACCAAATGAATATTTCTTTGAGTTGTCACCAGCTAATTGGAACTCATGACCACCGCACTTCTTGCATGTTAATTTATTTTGCTCTTGTAGTTTAGCCTCATGTTCTTGTTGCTTAATTTCACGTTCGGCTTGTTTTTCTTCTTTAATTTCTGCTACAGCTTGTTTTAGATCTGTATCAGCTGTTATACCTAAACGCTCACGCTTTAATGTATCAAGGGCATACTTACTGGCTTCAGGGTTTTTGAATCCCCATTTCCCAGATTCCCAAATCGACATTGCGTTATATTCGTCCCAATTAAAGTTTAGACGTTCTTCTGTTTCTAAGCTCCGATATTCAATTGCTGGTGTTTGTTGCGCCATTGGTTTTCCTCTTTTTCTTCTAAGTGTACTCTACTATATTAATTTTTATAATAATCAAACTAAATTAACACAAAAATACGATCTACATAGACAAATATCTTTAATTTTCCATATAAGGGCCATACAATTTTTTAAGGCATTATAGTAATTTTTATAACGCCTGAAAATTGATTATATTGAAAAAAATTCCAATATAGACACAAAAAAGCCCACAAATTAATGTGAGCTCACCAGTAAATGGCATTTATTTATCATTTTTTCTGAAATATTTATCACTAATAAAATTAACTATAGGCGATAAAATTACAAAACCAACCACCATGTAAACAATATCCCAAAACCAAAACGGTGTGCCTAACATATCAGGGAACTTTTTTAAGATATATGACAATATAGATATCACAATAAAATTTTCGAATAAATGATTTTTCAAAATGATATACCCCTATTTATTGAGTCATATAAACAGAATCACCCGTTCTATCCGTTTTTGAATATACTCCAACCCAACCATTTCCATTTTTATCTAAGTTATATGCTATATAAGTACCAGGATTAAGTTTTTGGGATGCATAACCAAAACCACCTGCTAAAGAATATTGTTGAATCTTATTAACTGTGCTCACAGAAACACCTAAAGCACCAGCAACAACGCGTGGTAGAGCGATAAACGCAGCTCTACCAGTTAATCCAGAAATACCTAAGTCAATTGCTGTAGCTAGGACATCACGACCTACAGCAATTCCAGTGTATGAAAAATACCCATAAGCTACATTAGTTGCAGAACCATCATTATTGGCTATATTCAAATCAAACAATCTTTGTTCCGTAGTATACTTACCAGTGTTTTCATCGAATGTAGTCTTGTCTACTGTCAAATGTTGCCCATCATTCATAACAGTTACAGTTGTATTATCTTCTGAATTAGTAACCTTAACACCTGCTACCTTATTATCTTCATCAGTAGTGGCAGTTGTTACTTGTACATCTCCTGCTGACTCAGATTCTACGGTTGTCTCTGATGAATCAGCAACTTGATTAAACTTTTCCTCAGCTACATCAGTATTTTCATTAGAAGTTTTCACTACTTTAGCATCTTTTTGCGTTTGTTTGTGAGTATACTCACCATTTTCAGACACTGCTCTTTTTTCAGCCTGTTTTAACGTTGTAGCTTTAGAACTGCTGTAATTCCCCTTAGCTAGTTCGTTAGCACTTACGTTATAAAAGCTTGAAATACTTGGAGTTGTTGCAGTTAAAATAGTTCCAGCAGCAATTAAACCTGCTGTTAACTTTAATGCTTTATTCATGTATTTTCTCCCCCATGGATAATATTTTTATAAGCATGGATACTATTTAAACATGAATGATAAACGTATGTCAACAGTTTTTGTGAAATCAATTACTTTTTTATATATAAAAAGCACCCTTTGGGTCATAGAGATTTTTTGAATTAAATTCCAGGTAATTTATTTTCTAGTTGATATGTTTGTGTTAAATACTTGGCAATTGGGTATAAGTCATCAATGTACATAATTGCCAAACCATTTAATACCTTAATAATAATTACATCATTAACATTTTTAAATATTTCTGGCTCTATTTTCTGATAAAATGCTTTAAAATCAGCTATGGTATATTGACTAATGTCATTATTATGTACTAACATATGTGTTCTTGTTAATACATTGGAAAAAGTTTCCTCAGTACCTCCAAGGTCTTGTATAACAAGTGCTATTGACACTGGTCTTATATACGAATCCCCTAGAAATGTTGCCATTTCCATTAATATTTGTCCTTGTAATCTAACATCTTCAAACATTTATATACCCCCAATTAATAAGCTAATATTACACTTTAACCCACTTGCAATACCGCGATGCTTGTTATCTTCCATACTTCCTTGCAAACCTCTAAATTTTGAAATCTAAAGGCTGTATTCTGCACTATGTTCACAATATTTTCACATAATTCATTTTTTTATAAACATGAATACTATTAAACCTCAATGGTAAACGTTTGTCAATGATTTTTTAAATTAATCATTACTCCTTTGGAAGGTAAGCTATTTTACGAAACCTAAAATGAACCCGCTAACTTTACGAACATTTAATTTGTTCAAGTTAGCGGGTTCATTTTATTGATTTACGTAGACCTTTTTTATTATATTAGGCGTGCGTAATGTGATTTTTTGACTGTGTTGATGACTGACCATAATAGGCATTATCACCGTGCTTCCTATAATAATGTTTGTCTAACAAGTATTGCGGAACATGAATTTCTGATCTTGTTGACTGCAAAGCATGGTAACTAATTTCTGCTGATACTTCGAGCACTTTAGCATTGTATACGGATTTTTCTGGAGTCGCGCCCCATGTAAATGGGCCATGTTGACTGACCAAGGCAGCAGGCGTCGCGTCGGGATCAAGCCCACGATGCTCAAACTCTGATACAATAACTTTCCCAGTATTTAGTTCGTAGGCCGTCTTAATTTCCTCTTCACTTAGGGCCGGTGCACAAGGAATATCCCCATAAAATGTATCAGCATGCGTTGTGCTGACAGCTGGGATGTCCATTTTTGCCGCAGCAAACGAAACGCCCCAAGGTGAATGAGTATGCGTGATACCACCTATATTTAAAAAGTGTTGGTAGAGATAGGCGTGTGTGGGCGTGTCACTAGATGGATTGAGATTACCTTCTACAACTTCTCCGTCCAAATTAACCACAACCATATCGGAAGGTTTTAATTGGTCATACTCAATGCCAGAGGGTTTTATTACAAATAGCCCTTTTTCACGATCAATGCCTGAGACATTTCCCCATGTAAATGTTACTAATCCTAATTTAGGCAACGCCACATTAGCCTTATAAACTTCATTTTTAAGCTTTTCTAACATAATTACACCTCGATTAAAATTCCAGATTCGGTTAGTAAATCAACTATAAAATCATGAGCGTTCTCAATTTTATTAATGCAATCGCTCTCCTTTTCAGACCACATTTCAATTGTAAATGTACCCTGATAATCTAGTCGTCTTAACGTCTTAAATAATCCTAAGAATCCAACATTTCCTGTTCCAAAAGGTACGTTTTTAAATTTTCCTGGTGTATTTGACGTAACAGCTAGCGTATCTTTAACATGTATAGCAATAATACTGTCTAATCCTTCTGTCAAATCCTCTCCTGGATTATTTTCAGGCCAAGCTGAAATATTACCTAAATCTGGATATGCCTGAAGCCAAGGTGAAACAACGGATTTCTTAATCTTCTTCACCTTAGCAATCGAATTAATAAAAGTGTCATCCATTGTCTCAATGGAAATCATAACCTGGTTTTCAGCTGCAAAATCAACTACCCGCTGCAAGTTTTCAATGAAATTTTCACGTGTTAACACTGTCTTAGAACCATAATACTCATCATATCCAGCAATCTGTATGTTCCTGATTCCTAGGTCTTTAGCCAAGATAATTGCTTTCTTACACATGTTATATGCTTGAGTGTATATTTTTGGATTCTCAGATCCGAGAGGATATTTTCTAAGCGCGGACAGCATCATTGTATCAATTGGTATGCCTGTTTCATACACATCTCGAACTAACTGAAACCGTTGTTCCTTATTCCAATCTAAGCGTTTAATACGTTCATCTGTCTCATCAATTGAGATTTCTACAAAAGAGAATCCATGTTTTTTTGCTAAATTGAGTTTATCTCGCCAAGACATCTGAAAAGGTAATGACTTCTCGTTAATTCCAAGTTTTGCCATCGTTACGCCCAATACTTTTTAATCTCATTTTGAAAATCTTGGGCTGTCTTAGCAGGATCCTTTTGCCCTGTAATTGCACGACCAGCAATAAATGTGTATACGGGAACGCCTTTGAATAATTTAATCGTATCGATATTTAGTCCACCTGTAACAGATACTTTGAACCCCATATCCACAAAACGTTTTACAATGTCCAAATCTTTTTTACCCCAAACCTCTCCTGCTAATAATGCGTCTCGGCTTTGATGATAAATGACTTGTTCGATACCAATTTTTTGCCATTCTTTAGCCCGGTCCCAGTTCCATGCTGAATAGAGCTCAACTTGAATGCCATCCAACACAGATTTAGCTGATTTCATTGTTGCAATTGTAGCTGAATCAATTACTGTCATCAGGTCAGCCCCAGCATCCTTAGAATTTTGTGCGACTGTCGACCCCGCGTCAGCACATTTTGTATCAGAGGCAATAATCTTATCTGGAAACATCTCTCGCAGTACGCGAATGGCTTGCTGGCCTGCTTGTAATTCTAGAATTGTCCCAACTTCTACAATATCGACAATTGGTCCTGCTAGATGAGCAATTCTTGCTGCATCTGCCAATGTATTTTGATCTAAGGCTATTTGTAAATTAGGTTTTGTCATTATCATATCCTCACTTTTTATATTTTTCTTCAAAATCTGTTTCATCAATGATGCGTTGGGTGATTTCTTTATCGCTCATAACATTCTTCACACCAACGACCGTCACACCTTTTTTACTGGCATCTTCAAACATACTGACAAAGTTTAAAGGTGTGAAAACTGCGTCATACTGACTTGCTGTCGACTTTCCTTCAGCAATACTTGTATGATTAATCTTACTGATTGGAATACCTAGTTTTTTCATTGATTTTTCAACACTCTTCATCATCATCAAACTGGTACCCGATCCATTGGCACAAGATACTAAAATATTCATAATAATTTCTCCATTTCTTTTTAATTACAAATTGTTTTATTCAATTCCCTTATTTTCTTTATATGCATCGTAATCCTCAACCATTAAGAAATAGTTTTTTGGATCTTTACGATATTCTAGTTGAGGAATCAAGAGTAAGATTGCCGCTACCAGCACTACTCCAAAGTAACCTAAGTATTTCAAAATAACTGTAAACACTGGCCAAACCGTATCCCAATCAAACATACCCAAGTAACCACCAAACTTAGACATACCAATCCATGTTGAAATTAGCGCAGCGCCAACTACTTGAATAATGCCTGAGAAGAAGGGTAATATCATCGCCGCTTTTGCACCCGCACGATTATTGGCAATAACACCAAAGACCGCATTATCGAAGAAGAGGGGGATAAAACCAGCAATTATAATTGTTGGTGAATGAAAGATCATCAATGCACCAATAGCTAAGAATTGACCCAATGCACCAAACAAGAAACCGATTGTTACTGCGTTTTGTTCTCCAAAAGCAAATGTTGCTGCCACATCAATTCCAGGCACAGAATTTGGCAAGATTGTGTCACTGATACCTGTAAAGCTTTCAGTTAATTCGCCAACGAAGGTACGAACCCCTAGTTGTAAAATTGCCAAATTGACAGCAAATCCCAATGATGTAGTCAAAATGTAGAAGAAGAAACTAGTTCCTTGGGCTAATCCTGAAGTCCCCTTACTAGTAATAAACAATTGATGGAAATAGTTTTCTCCTAACACAACCATGATGATTCCAAAGAACAAGAACATCAGGATAGCCGTTGCTACCATGTTTTCATTGAATATTCTCAAAAACCCAGGAAGCGTTATATCTTCTAAACGTTTTGCTGATTTAGTCTTGCTTTTATCAGAAGACTTTTTCATTTTGTCGGAAATCCACGCAACCAAAGCAATTCCAAACATTTGCTGATGCGCAATGGCAAATCCGCCACCATCTGTAAGTTGTTGTGTTGCTTTGATGGTCATATTCGATCCAACCGCCCAATATAAACCGAGTAACACGCCCATCACCAGCAGCACTTCAATTCGTCCTAAGCTAGGAATGGCAAAGAGTAGAATCCAGAATGCTGTCGCAGCTTGTTGCACTTGAACATTTCCTGTTGTAAACACTGCTCGTAATTTTGTATATTTTGAAAATCGAACGAGCAAAATGTTAAAAACAAATGCAATCAACAACAGAATCATCACATCACCAAACGAACGGCCAAATGTTTTCTCTAATCCATCCGTAACAGCATTTTGACCAAAATACGGATCAATTACTGTCGCTGTAAGATGAAAACGATCTTTCAAACCTGTTAAAATCGGACGAAAACTGGTTACTAATCCGTTTGACCCCACTATCAAAATCATATAACCAATCGTGGCTTTTAAAAACCCAGCCAAACTTTCATACCAAGGTTTCTTTTCCAACATATACCCAATCAATACAATGAAACCAATCATGTATGCTGGCTGAGTTAAAATATTATCAGCAAAGAATTCCCAAATTTTTAATATTCCTGCTAGTATGCTATCCATTTTATTCTCCTCATTATTCTGCAGGGATACTCTCAAAATGATTCATAACTTGATTAAAATCATCTAGTGTTTCGATATTAGATAACGCTTCAATCATGCCATCGGTCATTAATAAAGCCATCAAATTTTGAATGTTTTCTAAGTGTTGTTCTTCGTTTTTAGCAGCCAGTGTGAAAAATAGTTTTCCTTGTTTTTCTGGATTTCCTTCTTCAAAAGACACCATCTCACTGAATTTAGCGAAGCCAATACCTGTACCTAAAACACCGGGTCCAGTAGCCAATGCATGTGGCATTACAACTCCTGGAACTATCACAATATACGCACCATTGACTTCGACGTTTTTGATGATTTCATTTATATAAGCGTCAGTGATAATTTCTTTTTCCTTTAAATTTTCACTGGCAATACGTAGTGCTTCACGCCAATCTTGCGGTGTCTCATCATAAATACGTACCAAATCATTATCATGAAAATATTTAAGCATCGTCATTTTATTGCTCCTTTAGAGGAATGATGGGAATGGCACATCATTGTCCGTTGAAAAGACATCTGAAAATCCTCGATCATAATGGTATTGGATTTCATCCTTATCTTGTGGAAATGTATAGCTCCCGCCAACCTTCCATACAAATGGATGGAACTGATAATTAAGCGTGTCCTTCTTCATTTGCCAAAGTTTTACAATTTCTTGTGGATCAGCATCAAAGTTAGACCAAATATCATAGTGAACTGGAATAACCACCTTTGCCTTTAGATCTTCTGCTGAACGAAGTACATCAATTGACGTAACCTTATCAGTAATTCCTCTTGGGTTTTCGCCATAATTAATAATTTCAACATCTATATCATTTTCATTACCATGCTTAGCAAACATATTAGACATATGGGAATCAGCCGCATGATACAAATTGCCACCAGATGTTTTAAGTAAGTAGTTCACTGCAATTTCGTCCATATCCTGTGGTAAAGCACCTTTAATTTTCACATCTGGCTCTACCGTTAATAAAGCTGTGCGATCGAAGGCTTCTAAAGCTTTAATCGTTACCGATTTTACCGTGACCTCATCCCCTGGATGAACTACAACAGTACGATCAGCTGGCACACCCCAACTTTCCCAGATATCAACGACTGCCTGAGGCCCAATAAATTTTGTTTCGGGGCTACTATTTTGTAGCACAGCTGCTGCTGTATTAATATCTAAGTGATCTGAGTGGATATGTGTTACTAGGAGCGCATCTACGTTCTTTATAGCATATGGGTCAATAACAAATGGTTGCAAACGTAGATTGGGTTGCATTTTTTGAACACCACTCATTCGCATCATCTGGTGCCCTTTTTTCATTAAACCGGACCCATGCGATTGTTTTCCAGTACCGTTCCACAAATCTACTAAAATGTTGGTATTTTCGTGTGTTTTAAGCCAAACACCATTATTGGCCAGCCACCACATTCGGAAATTATTTTCCGGTACTTGTGATGCTTCAATTTCTTCGTTTAACCAAGTTCCCCACTCTGGAAATGTATTCTCTATCCAGTTTTCACGTGTTGCTTCTTGAACATTCTTTGCTTTTACCATAGTATTTAAACCCTTTCTATAAATAACTAAACTTTAAATGTATGCGCTTACATTATTTGCTACAACTCTATTATTAAACATGATAAAATAAAAAAACAGTCCCATTCCGCCACAAAAAGAGCGCTCTAATGAGACTGTTTACCTTCTCTTCCACATTGTAAAATAAACATAAACTAGGGATGATATTATTTGTTCACATATAGGAGAGGAACGATTAAAAATGCAAGTGTCAAACATGAATTATGCGAAATTTATTAATTATATAGCCACACAAGAACTATTACCAAACGTACAGACCATGGCAAATCGTTTGAACTTGTCTAGCCGTAAAATTTATTATCTACTTCAGGCAGCGAATTCCGATTTACGTTCATCAAACCAACCTTTTCTTGTTCCAAGCACAAAAATTTCAGATTCTCAAATTTCTGTATTAAAAAATAAGCTATCACACGCGCCATCCGATGAATACCTTACTTCGTATGAACGGCAGCAGATCATGGATATTTGTATTGCCCTCCCCTTAAAAAAATGGACTCTATCTGCATTTCAATCTTTATTTGATGTATCCAGAAATACCGTATTACGCGATATCGCAGATTTAAAAAAGAGAAAAAAATTTCGTCCTGAATTTTCTAAGAAAAATGGTTTTGAGTTTAAGGAACCTCGCTATGATTTATTAGTCCATGCATATAACAGTCTGATGCTACTGCAAAGTCACAGAAACCCGCTTAACTACTTTATTCACTCACTAGATGGAGAACCCTCTCACTCCAAATTTTTACTAGTCAGTGAAAAATTGAAAAATATGTACAAAGATTCTTTGGAAAAAAGTATCTCTATTTCTAATGCATTGACACTCACTATTTTTTCTGTTGTTTCTTCAATGTATAGTAGCCATCATCCTATTACTGAAGAAATGCTGTTCAATGATTCTGATATTACATCATTTACAAATCGGCGAGAACATAATATCATTCAAGACTATGCTCTTGTAGCAGAAACTAATTTTTCGATTCACATACCAACTTCTGTGAAACTATTTTTAACACTACAACTTCTTAGTGTTACCAAAGAGCAGGATGATCACTTTAGCTCACACTCGTTTCAAGACCTCTTGATTCTAAGTGAGCACATTGTTGATGCTTTTATGACTATTTCTCACATCACCAGTAAAAATACTGAAAGAAAAATACTGATCCGAGAAATACAGACTCAACTCAAACCGTTTTGGTACGCTGTTCGTTATCAGAATATTACTGTCTACGAATATTTATATCACGAACCACTTTTTGAAAAGTATGTTGTAGAATCCCTAAATCAATTAACTGATAGCGCTTTATATAACCATTTATTTCCTTACGGTTTGCTTCCAGATCAAATCAGTGTTCTAGCCATGATATTCTACAATTTCAGCCTATCTCAGCAAAAAGAGACCAAACTGAACATATTGATGGTTACATCCCTGCCAATATACAGCCAGAACTTATTTAAAACTGTCATTAAAAAAAACAGTACTGTCCCATGCGCACTGACTATTCATGCGCTAAATAGTTTTGATAATTCATCAAACAATGTCAATCAATTTGATTTAATTATTACTGAATCTACCGAAATCAGTACCAAACAACCAACATTTCTAATCGACAGTGAATTGAAAGAAAGTGAGTTCGATCGTCTTAAGACTGTTATATCACAAATCAATCCTATGGAGAAAATAACAAATGACAAATAAAATAAAAATGATTGCCCTAGATATGGACAATACGCTGCTTATGCCAAATAAAACCTTATCCGAAAGGAACATAAAAGTTCTACAAAGTCTACACACTATGGGAAAAAGCATAGTGCTGACCACTGGTCGCCCATTCCCCAACGTGCAGCCTTTCCTTTCACAACTGCAATTGAATCAAAATAATGATTACGCCATTCTATTTAACGGAGCAATTATCAAAAACATATATACAAATCAAAATCTAATCAATCATGTCTTTACTCTTTCAGACGTTGATGAAGTGTTTAACTTAATACATAATATTCGTTTGCCAATTGACCTTGTTACGCAAGACAGCGTATATTCTATTAAAGATTTTGGAAAATCTGGGTATGTTGAATTAGTAGGGAAACTTATTCCTTATTCAGAAAAACTTTTATCTGAATTAACTCCAGATCTGATGTTTAATAAGTTTGTCGTCTGCGCCACGGACGCAGAGTTAAATTATTTAGAAAACGTTCTCCAACACACGCCCATACTAACTAAAAATATAAATTTTGTCAGATCAAGAAGAAATTTATTAGAGTTTGTTCCAAATAAGGTTAATAAGGGCGCTGCATTATCAAAACTACTCAAACAGTTGTCATTGACTCCAGATAATTTAATGGCCTTTGGTGATGAAGCAAATGATTACTCTATGTTGAGCTTAGCCAGAGTTTCAGTAGCTATGGATAATGCCATCCCATCGATTAAAAAAGTATCAACAAACATTACTAAGAGCAATGCAGAAGACGGCGTAGCTGAATTTTTGGAAAGTTATTTTTCATTGTAGTAGTTATAAAATTAATCAATTTTCTCTCTCAATCGAAATTCTTGACAAAACCATACGATTTTCCTAGGATAATATCTATGTTGATTAAATCATATGTATCTTATGATTCAGATATTTCTCAGAAAGTGGTGAAACCGTCATGCCTTTATTTATTCTTGGATTAGTCATTGGTTTTGGCTTGCCTATACAAACCGCAGTTAATTCCAAACTTCGCAGTGTGCTTGGTTCTGCATTTAATTCTTCGTTAGTTTCATTTGGTGTTGGAACACTTTTTCTAATAGCTGTAACACTAGTAACTACTCATTCTCCCACGATTAGTGGTTCCTTTTTTTCAACTGAACCTTGGTGGATTTGGATTGGTGGTGCGCTAGGTGTCATCTATTTAACCGGTAATATTGTCTTATTCCCCAAATTAGGTAGTGTCCAAACTGTCATTATGCCAATTCTTGGTCAAATTGTCATGAGTATGCTCATTGATAATTTTGGTTGGTTTTACTCTAAGCAACATGATTTTACTTGGTTTAGAGGAGTGGGCGCCCTACTAGTTTTAGCCGGCGTCTTTCTTTCTGTTTCATTAACACAACTAGTATTAAAGCAAAAAAACAGTCCAAAAGAAGCAACTTCACAAAATAATGAGTCAAACTACATAAGATTACCTTGGCAATTTCTGGGATTTGTAACCGGTATGCTTAGCGCTCTCCAAACAGCTATTAACGGTCATTTAGGTAAAGTAATTAACTCCTCACTTAAGGCAGCTCTTATTTCATTCTTAGTCGGGTTCGTAACACTGCTTATTATTGTCTTAATAAATCACTATGCTCATAAAGCAAAACAAGCTATCCAACTTTCACAACAACCTTGGTGGATTTGGGTCGGCGGTATCATTGGGGCTCTATTTGTCTTAGGAAATGTTTATCTAGTGCCTTTACTAGGTACTGGATTGGTAGTTGTCATTGTCTTAGTTGGCCAAATTGCTGGCAGTTTATTCGTAGACCAATTTGGGTGGTTTGGAGCTAAGAAAAATCCCATTTCAGTCATTCAACTTCTGGGTTTATTTTTCATGGTTGGTGGCGTTATGTTAATTAAATTCTTTTAAAAAGTAAATACAATTATTCACCAACTTAAAATAAAAAATATAAAAACGTAAAACACCTATAAGTGTTTTACGTTTTTTATTAAGTGTCGACAAAATACATTCTGACATTGTCTATTGCAAAGTTCAAAGTCCCGTATTCATCCACTGTTTAAAATGATTAACCGTACTTTGTGGTACATATCGCAAATGAATAATATGATGCCCATTGCCATCCCTTACAATGACATCAAGGTGTAGTGCTTTTTTTCTAAAAACTGTTATGAACCCGCTTTCTCGCACCCCTTGAATTTTATCACGACGAATATAATAACCTTCCTTGCTAAAACCATCGCTTCGCTGTATATACACTAATTCTTGATTAAAACCAAGCTTTTGCTCGGTAATCGTCAGTGTGTTCTTCAGAATTAGTATAGCTGTTATCACCATCATGATGATGAAGAATAGCAACATATATGATCTTTGCAACATACTTGGAAAATAAAACATGACAACCGAAATTACCAAAGTCATTATAAAAATGTTGCGCAAAACACTGAAACGGACCTGATACCAAGCCGCTTTATCAATATTACTCACTTGCCAATGATCTACATCAAAATCAATAGACGTTAAGACCTTTTTTAAAGTGGTCATGATTTTATCTATTGACGCCACAGGAATCAGAACCGTTTGGGCATCTTTTTCATCCTGACTCGCCGAAAGCAACACATTAACACTCACTAATCTTACCAAACGCCTTAACATTGTTTGACGAAGTTGTATCGTTTGTATTCTATTAAGTTTTAGTTGCATCGTTTTATGCGCTAAAAACCCACGTGAGATATCTAAATGATTGTTCTGATGTTCAATTTTAAAATTAAAATATCGATTAAATATTCTGAAAAAACCGATAAATATACCAACAATCACGGTTAAGACAAAAAGAATACAAAGTCCTGTCACAGATTGATGATTAAAGAAATCTTCAAAACTCGATTTTAAATTCTTTGGTAACATCTCATCAACTTGAGACCAAATCGTGAATAATACGACAACGCCACCTAACCCACCCAAGGATGTCAACGCATAGACGATCAATTCCTTTGTGGTCACCTGATATTGAAGCTTCGTTGTTTCAATTGTCTCAAATTCTTTCTGAATACTATTTTGAGCAACCCGACGTTTTTGTTCAATTAGGTTAGCTTGTTTTATAGTTAATGCATCAAAAATCACATCTGGTTTTCCTTGACCTGACGTATCAATTTGCATGCGCACAACATGAAAAGGTTGATAGTAAAAAGGTATCGTACGCGTTATCGTTTGAATTCGTTCAAATGGAATGTGCAGCTGATTTTTATTGAAAATACCTTTTTTTACAGTTAATTCGTGTTCATCAAACTCAAAGATAAAGAAAAACCACTGTACCCAAGCGCTTAGCAACAGAAGTAATAAGGTAACAATCACAATGATAGGAAAATATGTGAATCGGCTCTCATTCATATTGAATAGCCCCAAAAGAGCCGGCCATATAATCAATTTTATATTAGTTAACAAATTTATAAAAACAGCAAATAGACTTTGGTGTTGTTTAATCATCGGAAGCTACCTCACGTGCATGTAAAGCAGCTATTACCAATTGACCTCGCATTTTTTTTGCGGTCAATTCCTCAATTTCTCTAATCTTAAAACCATGTGCAGCAGTTTTGATTGACAAGTCCATTAATTTGAACTGGCGTAAAATAGGTCCTTGTGTTGTATCAACATTTTGAATACGATTTAAGGGAATAGTTTCTACTTTTCTAAATACAAATCCTCGATAAATATAAACCGCATGGTCATCTATGTAGTAACGCCTAAAATGGTAAAAATAATTAATCAACGCCATATGAATAAGCGGTATCGACACAACTATTAACATGAAGACTAAAGCAATATTTGTATAAATATCCCTTTTCGATTGTAAAAAAAGGATATAGACAGTGGCTAGTCCTATAAATGTAAACAAAAACCAAATGACATCATGGATCAACCAAACGAATTTGGCTGTTTTGGGTAATTGCACCGCATCTTCTGGTATCATATTCTTCCCTCGATCACTCTAAAATTATAATATTTAGTTTATCAAAGCAATTTACCGAATGCAAAAAAGTGACATCAATTTGAGACTTCAAATCATTGAATTACATCGGTTTACGATACTCGTTCATCAACATTTAAACCATCCTTGCATGATTATACGTTTTTCCTCTATATCTTGTATAACCTTGTTGGAACTCTGATGACATCAGTTCTCACAAATCATGGCTCATTCAGAATGGTACTGTCCACCATTTAGTATAATCTGTGTCGTTAAAAATATGTTCTTCATAACATTACCATCCACAATATATACGTGACAATGTTCCCATACACCTATTTCACATAAACATTAATACTGTTTCACGTTTACTTCATTAAAAAATACGCAAAAAACCGCTAGTAAAAATTTATTAGCGGTTTTGCTACTGTTCATCTTATTTTTCTGGTAACACTCACAATCACATACAAAACAGTCTATTTATCAAGATATTGCTGTATCTTATACATATCATCTCTGATTTCTAGCACTTCATCCTTTGTTAAACCATTAAAAAGTTTCAATATTTGCGCGTCTGTTGAATCATTAACATGTTCTAACACTTTAATGCCGTCATCAGTGATACTTAGAGAGTTTTTCCTGCTATCATTTAAAGACCTTGTCTTTTCAATCAATTCATCTTTCTTTAATTTACGAAGAATTCTACTCATATAGCTTCTATCAATATTTAATTTAGCGACTAGATCATTAGCTATGTATTCACCGTTTTTTTCCCTTATCTCAAATAAGACTCGTGCCTCCGTGATAGAGTATTCTGTATTTGAAATTTTGCTGTCCAACATACCTATAACAGTTGCATAGAAGCGGTTAAACCGTCTGATATCATCAATAATTTCTTTATCCATAATCCCTCATTTAGTTGACTAAGTCCACAAATAGTGATACTATATCCTCAAATATGGACATAAGCAACAATTTCGTTGTTTAATATCTATTATATATCATTGATAGGAGCATGCTTGTTATGATTATTAGAACAATAAAAAAAGAGGATAATTTGATTGTGAAAAAAATTATCCAAGAATCTCTAGAATCTTTAAACTTTGCTATTGAAGGGACTGCATACTTTGATCCCCAATTGGGCCGCCTCAATGAATACTATGATAATTTAGATAACGCAAAATATTGGGTAGTCGAATTAGATAATAAAATAGTTGGCGGTATCGGGATTGCACCATTTGACAATGAACAAGGAATTTGTGAGCTTCAAAAGTTATATCTAATTCCTGAAGCACAAGGATTAGGAATCTCCAGAAAATTGATGGAAACCGCGTTATCCTTTGCCAGCACTCATTATAAGTCCTGTTATCTGGAAACAAATCATGATCTTAAAGTTGCTTGTATTTTATACGAAAAATTTGGCTTTAAATTATTAAATTCTCCAATTTCTGGTTCTGGGCATTTTGCAATGAATGCTTGGTATTTGAAGGATCTAGAGGTAGTAAACCAATAGCATTTTTCAATCTTTTATTTGTTTCAACCCAATACCAGTTAGCGCAGAAGCAATTGACATCACAGGCGACAACAATGCAAACAGCGTGAATGGTGCGAAAGCTAATACCGATACACCTAGTGTTTGCGCTGCAAAGGCACCAGCGACACCCCACGGTACTAAGTAATTTGTTACTGTACCACTATCTTCAATTGTTCTTCCCAACGCCAGCCCAGATAAGTTCACACGTGTAAAGCTATCTTTAAATAACTGCCCAGGTAAAATAGTCGCTAGATATTGTTCCCCAACCAAAAAGTTGGCGCCAATACCTGTTAATAGCGTTGCTAAAACTACTGATCCTTGGGATTGCAAATGTCCTACAACAGGTGCCATTACAGCTTTCAATATACCCAAACCATCTAATAGACCACCAAGCGCTAAGGCTAACATAATCATCATTACGGTATCCATCATTGAAGACATACCGCCACGATTCAGTAAAAGAATTAAGGTAGGATTGTTACTTGTCGTCTTGAAACCATGAACTAATAAGTCAGAAAAATCAGATACACTGTGTTGTGCTAAAAAAGCCACACTGGAAACCAAAATGTTAATCATTAAGGCCGCAATAGCTGGGATTTTAAACCAAGCGGTGACTACCAGCACAGAGAGTGGCACAATAGCCCACCACGTTGGTTGCAATAATGGTAATAATGAAGCAATTTTTTGTGTTGTTCCCGCACCCGAACGGTGGCCGAGACCAAGCATAATTGTCACAAGAAATGTTATCCCGAAAGCAGGTAATGTTGTCCACATTAAATTTTTGATATGCGCAAATAAATCCGTCTCTGAAATGGCACTTGCTAGGTTAGTTGAATCAGACAAGGGAGAACTTTTGTCCCCAAAAATAGCGCCAGAAAGGATAGTTCCAGCGACTAACGCTGGATTTAAGCCCATTAACGTTCCTACACCCATTAACGCCACACCCACAGTTGATAACGTTGTAAACGCACTACCAATTAACGTTCCTACTACGGCGGAAGTTAACAAAGCAGTTGGTAAAAAGAACTGGGGATTTAGCATTTTAAATCCAACCCAAACCATCGTAGGGATTACACCGGTAGCAAGCCAAAGTGCTATCAGGGCGCCTATTAGTAAAAATAAAAACAACGGTGCTATACCTGAAGTGATTCCCTTAATCAAAGCTGCTTGACTTTCTTGCCAACTCACACCTCGTAACCGAGCGACTAGGACAATCATACTAATCACTAGCAAAATCGGCACACTCGGCGATAGTCCAAAGACAATAACAGCAGTAGCTAAAATAATAATTACAACAATCAACAATGTCGTCGATAACTTGGTAGTTAGTTTGTTTTCCATGTTTATCTCCCGCGAATAAGAACTATATTTCTGCAATAAAAAACGTCCCTGCTGTTATAAAACAGAAGGGACGAATCGACATTTACAGAAATCCGTGGTACCACCCAGCTTACGCGTCAAAAACGCATCACTTTAACATTTGATAACATGGTGTTGCCACGCTTAAATATTAATAGCTGTATTTCAGATAACGACACCTGCGCAGTTTTCACCAACCACTGCTTCTCTTCACCCCGAATGTCAATCTTACTTAGTATTTATGCTATTCACAGAAATTTCATTCTACTATGAAATTCTTTTTCTGTCAACTTAATCTCATATGTTACAAAATTTTCTCAAATCCATGTACAAAAATGCTTATTTATTAATAAGTTCAAGACCATATTCTGCTAACAATTTTTTGTCAGAAACACTATTTAATGAAACTCCTTTCGCTCTAAAGGAATCTAACAAAGTGGTTGTAATTTTTTTACTGTCCAATAGATCTTCGTGTTTTGTGTTGGTAAACTTGTACAAGGCATCAGTATCAACTATTCTGAAGACATGCTCTTTGCTTTCATAAATCACCGTTATATATTGTTGTAACCATTCACTTTTATTCTTAATCATAATTGAAGCCCACCTTTCTTAACCACATTGTACACCTAGCAAAGAAACTTTATCTAGAAAAGACATGTGTCTGCTTAAATGAGTTCAATATAATTAACCAAGTTTCTTATTGTGACTAATTTAACTTTATTAGTACAGTCGAGTCTATTAGCTTAGCTTCTTTTCTAACCCTTCCATTGGTGCTAATGCGTTTTGGTAGTCGCTTTGCGTTTCGATGTCATCAGTAAAATGCATGACAGAATAAAAGGACTCTCTTAAATAAACTTGCATGACAGATGGAATAGCCAATTCTGCCATATCGGACGGACTAATCAAAGTACGAATACTTTCCAAATCGTTTCTTTCAATCTTTTGAACCCATTGCGGCTCTCTAATGAATTCTCGACCAATAGCTACTAAATCTGCACCATCAGACATGACAGCATTAACATCATCTGGTGTTTCCACTGATCCTATACCAATAAGCGGTACTATATTCTTCGTATGTTGAGAAAACTGAGAAATTAACGTTTCCTTGTTCGCCTTATTGTTTAGAGATGTCCGTTTATAACTGCCCATAGATAGATGGATATAGTCTACTTTGTGCTTAATCTGATCAACGAAGAAGAGAGAATCTTCTAATCGAATACCGGGCTCCTCAATTTCTTCTGGGGAGATTCGATAACCGACTATGAATGGTTTTTTTGAATATTTTTTTACCGTTTTATTAACAGTTTCAATCACAGCTAATGGGAACTTTAGGCGCTTTCCTCTAGAACCACCCCACTCATCACTTCTTTGATTGGAATTTTCAGAATAAAATTGTTGCAACAAATAAGTGTTGGCGCCGTGTAGCTCGACGCCATCAAAACCTGCTTCAATCGCTCGCCTAGTTGCTTCGCCAAATTCAGTAATAATTTGGTGAACTTCTGAATCGTTTAATGCCCGTGGAGTCTCAGAATCAGCTGGATAACTAGCAGCAATCGCACTAGCACTAACAGGGCGTTCCCCACGAAGGATAGCACTATTGGCTTTTCGACCTGCATGAAATATTTGCAAAATTGCTTTGGTACCGTCTTTATGAATAACCTTAGCTAATTTAATTAATCCTGGTAGCATTGCGTCATGAGCAACTGATAATTCGCCTTCAAACCCTTTACCATTATCACTAACATTAGCAACACCAGTGATGATAATCCCCGGGCCGCCAGCACGAGCTGCATAATAATTAAGTTCATCGGTGGTTATCATGCCATTATAAAAACTAGTCATTGTTGTCATAGGTGACATCACAATATGATTTTTAATTACTAAGCCGTTATCAAATTTAAAACGAGACAAAAACTTTCGTTTTTCCATTGTATTATCCTTTCGGTCAATTGTTTCTTATTCCTGTACATGTAGTATACTGTTTACAGATATTGAAACAAGTACGCACTAATATGTACCATAGGAACTAAAAGGTACTCGTAGAATATATAAGGAGTCACGTAATTACTGATGGAAAAAATATATCATATCGGTGTAGAAGCAACTTTAGACGTGATTGGTGGCAAATGGAAACCAATCATATTATGTCATCTAGGCAATGGCCCTATTCGTACTGGCGAGCTCCGCCGTCGAATACCTAATATCGCCCAAAAAACGTTGACACAACAGCTACGCGAATTAGAAGAAGATGAAATTATTATACGCAAAGTCTATAATCAAGTGCCACCAAAAGTAGAATATTACCTATCTGAGGAAGGTAAGACTTTGCGAGAAGTATTAATAGCAATGGCTATTTGAAATTCGATGATTAATATTAAACCTTTCTCGCTAATTATCTGGCATGTGATTAAAACTATTATCATCAAATTCATTTATATAGTCAATATTTTATGCTCCACTTATTTTACATTTACCAATACCATTGTCAGTGGCCATTTTGATTCAAAAAGTTAATATAACAAATTTAAAGCATTATAAACCTGCTGAAATACGGTTCAACCGTTCAATGTCGCTGTTAGACAAATCGAAATTCAAAGCCTCTACGTTATCTTGCGCCTGTTGTATTTTAGATGCTCCTGGGATCGCTAAAACTGTATCCCCTTGAGCATTAATTAACCAGTTTAAAGAAATCTGAGAAATTGTCATACCATAGTTTAGTGATAACCTCTTTAGTTCTTGATAAAGTGGTTCAGTCCTTTGCAAGGTTTTGGTAGTCAGATTCGACTGTAGCTTTCTAAAACGACTCACCTTTGATAAAGATTCAGGTTGTTCATGAAATCGCCCTGTTAATAATCCTTGTTGCAAAGGCGAGTAAGCAATTATTGTTATCCCTAATTCTTTAGCAGCCTCTAGTGTGCCATTTTTCTCAGGACTACGGTGTAGTAAATTATATTTAACTTGATTGGAAGCAAGTGTCATCCCATACTCTTGCAGTAAATGATGGGCTTTGACCATTTGTTTAGCAGAAAAGTTGCTCACCCCAATCTGTTTCACTTTGTGTTGTTCTGCAAGCGACACCATGGCTTCAATCTGCTTTCTTAAAGATGACCGAGATGTCGGTTGATGAATTTGATATAAATCAATGGTCAGTATTTGTAGGTATTCTAAACGGTCATCAATCGTTTTAGTAATTGATGACGCCGAACGAGCCAAAGGAAACCATTTACTCGCGATGAAAGGATTGGTTGCTAAGGCTTCTTCTCTTTGCAAGCGCTGCGTTACTTCCCCAATAAATGTTTCAGAGGTTCCATTGCCATAAATTTCAGCTGTGTCTATCCAATTCATCCCATTCTGTAAGGAATGCTTGATAATTTCATAAACTGTCTCCGTCTCGGTATTTCCCCACATTGAGGTTCCGCTGCTATTTTTTGTGCTATATTGCCAGGTACCTAGTCCCAGTGGAGATAAATACAGGTCAGTCTGTCCTAATTGTCTACTTTTATTCATGGTTATTTTATTTCCTTTTTTATTTTCAATCGTACGATGTTTGTGTAGTATGCTATTATAGATAAAAATACTTTTACTATAGGATGAAGAAAATGAATGATGCTGATTTATTAAGATATCTTATCAACGCTGTCCAAAAAGAAGGACAGAAAAAATATGCTGAGTTCTTAGCTCCTCTTGGTATAACACCTAATCAAAGTGAGGTGTTACAAGTTTTGTCAAAAAAAGAACCTCTATCATTAAAAGAATTAGGTAATCTACTAATTTGTGAAAGTAAGAGTCCTAGTCGATTAGTGCAACGATTGGTGCAAAATGGTTTCATCTATAAAAGTAAAGCCATTGATGATAATCGAAAATCAGTCCTACATTTGACCTCTAAGGGCCGTGAGTTAATACCTAGTATCAAGGAGAAAGAAAACCTATTTAATGCATATAATCTCTCCTCTCTATCTGACACGATTGATATTAAAACCTTTATTTCTGTTTTGAGATACCAAATAACTGGTACAGAGAGTGAACAAAAAATTGAAAAAAGAATGAAAATAGATTCATCATTAACTTGATGAATCTATTTTACTTTTCCAATTCGTCCATTAACATACTAGGATAACGACTGCCATGTGTATTAGATTCATCAAATATTTTATCTAAAATATGAATTATTTTATCATCAAGATCAATATGACTTGATGCAATATTTTCGTTAATGTGCTGAATTGACTTACTTCCTGGGATAGCTATTAAGTTACTGTTTTTTTGCAATAACCATGCCAAGGCTAGTTGTGAAGATGTCATTCCTAACTTTTGTGATAAATTACGAATTACTTTAAATACTTCCTGATTAGCAGTGAGATTGTCACCCTGAAACCTAGGCAAATATTGGCGTACGTCTTCTTTCGACGCATCCAAACTAAAGTCATCTGCAAAAAATCCTCTGCCCAATGGACTGTATGCTACAAATCCAATTTCATTTGCTTGTAAATAAGGCATTATTTCTTTCTCAACACCACGACTCCACAATGAATATTCGCTTTGAACCGCCGTTATAGGATGTGTTTGATGAGCTCTTTTAATCGTTGACAAAGAGGCTTCTGATATCCCAATGTATTTAACTTTACCCTCTTCAACTAGTCGAGACATTTCACCAATGCTTTCTTCAATTGGTACATCTGGGTCTACTCGATGCAGGTAGTACAAATCAATATACTCTCTATCTAAACGAATCAAAGACTTTTCAACTTCAGATCTAATATAATCAGGACGACCGTTGATTCTCTTTTGGTTCAATTGCATTTCTTGAATGCCCACTTTTGTGGCCACTGTTACTTGCTTGTCCACGCCTTTAAGTGCTTTTCCTAATAATTTTTCATTATGTCCGTTACCATAAACATTTGCAGTATCAAACAATGAAACGCCATTAACGACCGCCTGCCTAATTGACGCAATTGATTCCTTGTCATCAGCGCGACCGTACGTGCTACTCATACCCATGCACCCCAACCCGACTGATGAAACTTTTAACCCTTGCGACCCTAAATTTCTTTGTAGCATTTTCTTTTCCTTTTTTTGTAATAATTTGATAAATACATGATACATCATCTATTGTTTATAAACAACATATAATTAATAAAATTTATAGTTTTATATAAATAAAATGACTAGTCATTTTTAACTATAAAAAATGTCGACTATATTCATAATATATAAAAAGAGTGCAAAGTACCTGCACTCATAAAAACAGTTTATTAGACACCTATCTACCAACCACAACAAAAAACAGCCTGCTCTCAGGTGACAAACATAAGACCCATACATCTTATGCGTCACCATCGACCCTAATTACCAGCCACATGTACGTTTTCACACGTCCATCACTTTCCAACTAGAGTACTGAGCAAACTGTCCTGGATTAAAGAAAATCCGCTTAAGCTATCATTCGTATAGCTTACACAACTTGAATTGTTTTAGGACTCTCTCCTAATCTATACTTAAATTGTAACATGGTTCTTGTTTTTTTGCAAGCGCTTACACCGAAAATATTTGTCTGTTCGGTATAATTAAAAAGAGCAACATTTTTATAAAGGAGAAAAAGTAATGAAAAAAATAGATGCCTTTCTGATCATCGCAAAGGAATTGAATAAGGTAGCAATTACTCCTGTCCTGATGGGTTCTGTTGGTCTAGAATATTTAACAAAAATAGATTGGCAGGCTAATGATATAGACATTCATGTACCCGGAAATCCTAACGGTTGGGATGCACCAGACCGTCTAAGAATCTACCAATGGGACTTGATTCTAAACATCATGCTTGGTTTGGGTTTTCAACTAACGAATTTGCATGAACATGAATTCCAAAAAGGGGATTTATCAGTGACATTTGGTAGTATAGATTGTTTACCACAATTCGCAAATGTTGATTTACAGGATTTAGTTGAAAATAACCTCGGCAGTATTAAATTTCTGACGCCCACTTTACAACAATTTATGAATATTTATACAGCATCTTCAATGGACAGTTACCGCCAACAACAGGGCAACCAAAAAGATTTATCCAAAATTGTCTTTCTTAAGAAACAACTTTCACTGAAAAAGGAGAATAACAAATAGTTTATTTGTTATTCTCCACTGTTTTTTTAGTTCGTTTCGCCATTGTGATCGCTAACAAAGCTGTGATAATTAACATGATTATAAATACTGATAAAAAAAGAATTTTCATCCAACCTCGATCCATCATCATACCCGAATAAATGGGACCAATGACTCGACCTGAGCTGATCATCATTGAAACAAAACCTTGTGCCTGTCCAGCTACTTCTTTGGGGGTAATTTGCGCAACCCATGCTGGAACCTGCGGACTTTGTAACATTTCTCCAATCGTTAGTAATTCAAACACTAGCACAATTTGCCAAAACTCTTTTACAAATATTAAAAAGAAAAAGCTAGAAGCAAAAATAATACTACCTAAAATAACTGAAACTTGATATGGTCGCTGATTTGCCCAATTAGAAACAAACTTCTGAAGCAAAATAATAGTTACGCCGTTAATCATCCATAAGTCTGCATAATTACGCGTTGGCATACCTAAACTTTTCATGTGCGGTGCCATCACGGTTTCCCACAGCATGTAGGATAAATACGTAATGAACAGCAATGCCCCAATGGCAACTAAAACTGGCGTCAAGCGAAAACGTTGATTTGGTGCACCGACACTGCTTACTTTTTCTGTTCCTTCAGGCGTCGTAACGCCTGTTGCTTCAGTATTCGTGCGAACTACCGGAACATTAAATTTGGTTGCAATAATTAACATTAATGTAAAATATAATGCTGCCGAAATCATCATCAACAGGTTAAAACCGTAATCAAATAAATATCCTACTGCTAAGGTTCCCAAAACCACCCCAATATTCAACACAATGTACATATTATTGAATACGATGCGCGTTTTTTCACCAGGAATTGTTGTGGCAAAAGAGTTAACTAACGTTTGTTCCGCGCCCATACCAAAATTAGCTAGCCAAATAAAAAAGGCAAATACGGGCCACCCATTCCAAATAATTAGACTGGAAACAGCAATTAAGATGATAAAACTCGTAATTACCATCGCTTCATATGGCCGCCAATTATCAAATAGTTTGCCACCAACAAATGAGCCAACCATACTAATAAGTGATCCCACCATTAAAACTAGTCCCGCCATCGTAAAACTTTGGTGCAAAACACCGGTCATATAAAGTGTCGTGACTGGCCAAATCATTGAATTTCCAGTGTTGGATAATAAAGTACCAAAAAGTAGCCACTTTTCATCAAGTGGCCGCGGCTTATCAGTTAAGTCAATTTGCATAAATCCTCCGAATAATAGAATAATTGTAACACGAAACCTATTCATATAACGGAAAATTAAGTGCTTAATTTATCATCATTTGCGCATATCCCGTTTGTTTTTTATTAATCGAAGGATGACATATATAATACCCATTAAAATTAGACCCTCGAACGCCACACCAATACCTAAAGTGAAAGTTAGAATTAAAAATAAAATAATAATCAAGTAAAACATTTAGCACCATCCCGTTGTAAAATTATATTGTGAATATATAGTTTATTTAACATACTTAAACCATATTTTTAGTATAAACTAGTCATTTAATCAATTTTTGACTTGTTCAACGCTTAATATGTTTGTGAATCCCGTACTTTTCCAGACCTTTTTGCGTTATAATGGAGAGTGAATTTAATTATAATATAAGGGGAACATCATGGTTTCAGAAATCAAAACGTTGGTAACTTTCTTTGGCGGAACTGGTGATTTAGCAAAGCGTAAGCTTTACCCATCAGTTTTCAACCTCTACAAAAAAGGATACTTACAAGAACACTTTGCCATTGTTGGGACAGCACGTCAACAATTAAGTGATGACGAGTTTAAGCAATTGGTTCGTGATTCAATTAAAGACTTTACTGAAGATCAAGCACAAGCTGAAGCGTTTATTGCGCATTTTTCTTACCGTGCGCACGATGTCACAGATGCCGCTTCTTATGGTATCTTGAAGTCAGCGATCGAAGAAGCAGCAACCAAATTTGACATTGATGGCAATCGTATTTTCTATATGTCAGTTGCCCCTCGTTTCTTCGGTACAATCGCTAAATATTTGAAATCAGAAGGTTTGCTAGCTGAGACTGGCTACAATCGTTTGATGATTGAAAAGCCTTTTGGTACATCATACGCCACCGCAGAAGAATTGCAAAGTGATTTGGAAAATGCATTTGATGATGACCAACTGTTCCGTATTGACCACTATCTTGGAAAAGAAATGGTACAAAATATTGCAGCATTACGTTTTGGTAACCCAATCTTTGATGCCGCTTGGAATAAGGACTATATCAAAAACGTACAAGTAACTTTGGCTGAAGTTCTAGGTGTTGAAGAGCGTGCTGGTTACTACGATACCACTGGCGCCCTTTTGGATATGATTCAAAACCACACAATGCAAATTGTTGGTTGGTTAGCAATGGAAAAACCTGAATCATTCAATGATAAGGATATCCGTGCAGCTAAAAACGCCGCCTTCAATGCATTAAAGATTTATAACGAAGAAGAAGTGAATAAGTACTTCGTTCGTGCACAATATGGTGCTGGTGATACAGCTGATTACAAGCCATATTTGGAAGAAGCAGATGTCCCTGCTGACTCAAAGAACAACACATTCATTGCTGGTGAATTGCAGTTCGATTTGCCACGTTGGGAAGGTGTTCCTTTCTATGTTCGTTCAGGTAAGCGTTTGGCTGCCAAGCAAACACGTGTTGATATTGTATTTAAGGCTGGCACATTCAACTTTGGTTCAGAACAAGAAGCACAAGAATCAGTACTCTCAATCATCATTGATCCAAAGGGTGCTATTGAATTGAAGCTTAACGCTAAGTCAGTTGAAGATGCCTTCAACACCCGCACAATCAACTTGGATTGGGCAGTATCTGATGAAGACAAGAAGAACACACCAGAACCATACGAACGTATGATTCACGATACAATGAATGGTGACGGATCAAACTTTGCTGATTGGAACGGTGTATCAATTGCTTGGAAGTTTGTTGACGCAATTACTGCCGTTTACGATGCAGATAAAGCACCATTGGAGACATATAAGTCAGGTTCAATGGGTCCTGAAGCATCAGACAAGCTATTAGCTGAAAATGGCGATGCTTGGGTATTTAAAGGATAAGCACATTTAAAAAGACCATCAAACAAATCTTTGTTTGACGGTCTTTTTATATTGTCTGATTTAAGATGCGTTTGGTTTCACGGAAAACGGCTGACAAATTGGTGTATTGATCAGCATGCAATACAACCGTGATATAATGCTTCCCTTTATATGTAAATAATCCCACATAAGAAACGCCTGATTTAACAGAGATACCAAGTTTAGCACCGGTGACCGTATATTTCGTATTTTTAAAATAATTTTTCATTAAAACATAATTACTATCTTGTGTAATGCCATCAAATTGATTTTGTGATTGATGAACAATTCTCTTTATTCGTGGTGTTTTTTCTAAAATATTATCAGTCATAAGCGCAACATCAACAGCAGACATCTTATTTTCTGCATTATCAGGCGCCTTAACGCCATCATCCATTGCTTCATCATTACGGATTCCTGCTGCATTATACCATTGCGCTGATGCAAGTCCCCAAGACTGACTAGTCTTAGTCATTAATTTAACAAACTTTGTTTGTGAACCACTAACCTGATCACCTAAGGCAATAGCCGCGTCATTAGCTGATAACTGTAAGGCAGCACGCAATAATTCATCTGCTGAATAGGATTGATTACTATCCAAATTCACACTTGCCAGATTAGATTCTTCTCCGATTTTCATCGTGTTTGACGACGGCTGCACTTGCGTGCCTAAAGGTAACTTTTTTAGTACCAAATAGCCCGTCATTAATTTACTAATTGACGCAATCGCTAAAGATTTATGAGCGTTTTTTTCGGACAAAATTTTATCTGTATCCGCATTCATCACCACCGCTGCTTTCGCCGTTGTTGTGATTTTTTTAATTGATTTCTTTTTTTCACTTGCTTGGATTTGTTGTTGCCCATTCACAGGAAATGCTGTACTCAATGTCACAATACAAAATGCTGCCAGTAGTCCGCTTTTCTTCATGACTATAATTGTACTCAAAAATAACCTATTGACAATAGCTTCGCTTACATTATATAATTAACTGGTTAATTAACCAGTAAACTAAAGAGGTGTTTATGGAAAAAACAGATAAGATTATTCAAGAGCTTAACTCTTTTGTTCAAGAATACGCTACTAATTCTGAACTCGTAGCGGCAACTGCTAGACAAAAGATCAATTCAACACAAGCCCACTTACTGATGTTGCTTAAAATTCTGCAATCGCAGACTAACACAGAATTAGCTGCTGCAATGAATCTATCAAAGCCTGCTATCACCAAAGCTATTAAAAACCTGATGCGCTATCATTATGTCATAGCGGTGGTAGATGATTCTGATAAACGGAGCACTCACTATTTACTGACTGAAGATGGCGAAAAATTGGCACAACTCCACGAGCAGGCCCACGCCACGATGCACGATGATATTCATACCATCATGGCTGATTTCACACAGGAACAACAACAAACCATCACCCAGTTTTTAACAAAACTCAATAAAATAGGAAATAACTCATGAAAAAAATAATTATAGCACTCTCTGCCATTGTCGTCATCGTCATTGGTGTTGCCTTATTCAGAGGTAACTCCTCGTCGTCATCCAATCAAAAAATAACTATTGTTGCTTCAACAGACTTCTACGCCGAAATCGCCAAAACAGTAGTTGGTGAACACGGTACAGCAACTGCTATTATCAAGGACGCGAATGTTTCTCCCGAAGATTATGAGCCAACAACCACGGTTGCTAAAAAGGTTAGTGGTGCTGATATCGTTCTTGCTAATGGTCTAGGATATGACGCATGGCTAAATAAGCTTGCCAAAACTTCTAAAAATACAAAACTTATTCGCGTCGGCGAAGATGTTTTAAATAAAAAAACAGGCGTCAACCCGCACTTGTGGAATGATCCTGAAACGATGAGTAAAACAGCAAATTACCTAGCAACTGAGCTTGGTAAGAAAGACCCTAAAAACCGCGATTATTACAAAAAGAACGCCAAAAAGTACGTCGCTAGCCTGAAACCTGTGAATGATTTAATCACAAAAATATCCAAAAAGGCTGATGGCCAAACCGTTGCCCAAACTGAACCTGTTTTTGAGTATATGCTAGATGCCTTAGGATACAAAATAATGGATACAGATTTCTCTGAAGCAATTGAGGAAGGTAATGATCCTTCACCCGCAACATTAGCTGCACTTAAATCAGCAATTACAAACCATAAAATTGCCTTCTTCGTTAATAATACTCAGACATCAAGTTCAACTGTCTCTAACTTAATCGATTTAGCAAAGAAAAATGACATCCCCGTTGTTAATGTAACTGAAACCATTCCAAACGGTGAAAACTATGTTAGTTGGAAGCTAAAAGAACTGAAAGCAATCGAAAAAGTTACGCAATAAAAACCTCTCTGAAAAAAATTAAAAAGATCAGTTATCCAAATCATAAAGATAGCTGATCTTTTTAGCATTAATTTGCCTACCAATGAAATACTTTATATCTAACCCTATTTTGTCGCATAGTGTGCCGCCGCGGCACCCAAATTAAAACGAGAAATTCTAACTTTTTTGAAGCCCGACTTTAGCAGCAATTGCCCAAGCGTCATATAGTCCATAAAATGTTCTGTTGTTTCATCAAGATATTTGTATTCCTGATATTTTCCTTTAGCAAAAACACGCCCAAATAATGGCATGACATGACCGAAATATAACTGCCAAAATGGTTTAACAAGAGGGCTATCGGGTTGCGATGTTTCTAAAATGACAAGCTGTCCGCCTGGCTTTAAAATACGATACATTTCTTTGATTCCTTGTTTTGGATCAGGTAAATTACGTAATCCAAAACCAATGGTCACAATATCAAAGCTGTTATCAGGAAATTCTAAATCCATCACATCTCCTTGCTCAAGTGTGATTTTTTCCGAATAGTCACTTATATCAACCTTTGTTTGCCCGACCACAAGCATGGATTCACTGAAGTCTAAGCCAATGATCTCAGAATCAGAGTCACTGTTTTCTGCCAATGCAATTGCCCAATCAGCAGTGCCGGTAGCTAAATCAATGATTTGCGCTTTTCTTGGAAAGACCATTTTATCCATAACTTTTTGGCGCCATTTTTTGTGTGCCCCTAGACTGATAATGTTATTCATCTTGTCATATTCTGGTGCAATTGTATTGAATAAAGATTTCACATCTGTATTTTTTGGAGATAATGTCATATCAATTCCTTTAATCTTTCAAGTTCAGCTAGGAAAGGTTTACGTTGTGTTTTTCCACTAGCAGTAGTGTGCCAGCTTTGAGCCAGATAAAATCGTTTTGGTATTTTATAATGCGCAATACGCTCTCGACCGAATTGAATTAAAGCATCTTTTTTCAATTCTTCACCCAAAACGATAGCTATTGGCACTGAACCCCACTTTTGATCCGACACCCCGACGACGACTATTTTATTTAATCCTGGGTATTCTGCGTAAATATCTTCAACTTCATTGGGAAAAATATTCTCACCACCTGAATTTATCATATCACCTTCACGCCCTTGGACAAACAAATATCCTTCAGCATCCAAATAACCATAATCTTCAGTATTAAACCAACCATCTATCATATGTTCAGCTAGTTTATCTGGTTGATTGAGATATCCTGTCGTTAGCGTTGGTGATTGAATCCAAATATTCCCTTGCTGGGACACTTTTCCAGCATGATCAGCAATTTTTAAACGAACTGGAAATAATGGTTTCCCCACAGAACCCACTTTTTGAACCGCATCTTTTGCATCAAGCGCCACAATTTGCGAGGCAGTCTCTGTCATGCCATACGATTGAATGACAGGAATTTGGTGAAGCTGTGCCTGTTTCAATGTTACAAGGTCTGTTGGTCCACCGCCAAGAAGCATTGACCGAAAATGATTATTATAATGAGCACCTTTTGGTAGGTCAGCAACTAACTGTTTTAACATCACTGGAACGACTGATATAGCAGTAATCGATTGTTCAATCAACAGTTCATTAATCTGATGGGCATCAAATTTAGATTGTAAGACCACGCGCATACCATAAATTAATCCACGCATAATGATCGAAAATCCACTAATGTGGAAGATAGGTACAACAGCTAACCAACTATCATCAGATGTTAATCCTAAATTCAAAGCACTCCCCATCGCAGAATAGAAATGGTTTTGATATGTTTGCATAACACCCTTGGCTTTACTCGTTGTACCCGAAGTATACATGATACTTGTCACAAAGTCTTCAGGAAAAGTTTCAATTGGTGTTATCTTTTGCTGTGTGGACAAATCACTGAACTTAATTTGCTTATCAATACTTAGCTCGCTCATGTAATCATCATCTGTTAAAACAGTTGTCACACCCGCATCTGCAAGCTGATAATTAATTTCTGCTACTGATAAACGCCAGTTTATAAAAACGATGGTCTTGCCAAGTTGCTGCAAAGCCATAATCACCAAGTATCCCGTGAGCGTATTATTCATTATCAATGCCACGCGAGAATTATCTTGGGTAACTTTCGCAATTTTTTTGGCCATATTGTGTGCTTGGTCAGCCACTTCTTGAAATGTTAATTGTTTATTTTTATACTGTACGGCGATCCGATTCGGCGTAAGCCGTGCACGTTTTGTAAGCCAGTTTTCCATTTTTATATCATACCGCAGAATTTCTTTGAAAACAAAAATGTTGCTGTGTCACAAATATTGGTTTTATGGCTAAAATTACTCAACCTGAGCTTCAATTCCTAATTCTGAGACTGCGTTGAGATAGTCATCGTCAGAGATTTCATCTGTCGTACGCAATAGATGGAAAGTCCCGCCCATATTTTTAGTCACGAGATGCGCATCGTTAACCCCATTGCGCTTATAAAAATCATATCGTTTCACACGTTGCATTTCATTATCTGCCTGTTGGCCTGTGATTTCTGATTCTAATATTACCCCATTTGGGTACTGCTCTTTTAATGCAGCAATTGTTTTACTCCCAATCCCTCTTCCACGAATATTCGCATCAACGGCAAAATAGAGCACAAATACTTTTTGTGCTGATATTTCAACCAATAACAAAATACCAACTGGTTGTTCATCAACAACTAAAGCCATCTTAACGGGTTCTTTTGTCTTAGCCAGCTGAGCTAACTGCATAAAATCAAGGCGTTCATATTCTGGAAATGATTGCATATAAATGTCTTGCCAATAAGCTTTATCCTCTTCGGTTACGTTAACAATTTTTATCATTAGAATGATCTCCATGTACATAGTAGCGATTGTTCTCATTTTATCATAATTCAAAGAAAGATAGGTCTACGCTATTTAAAATAAAAAACGCACCAAGCGTATCAACTTAAAGTAACACTTTTTTGATCTGCCTTAGTGTATTTTTTATGATGATGGTTCAAATTATTTGTTCTTTATCAGCTAATTTAAACACGTGCCAAATAGTAATCGCAACGACCCATGCGATAACAAACAATGCGACCAGTATGACGCCCATCTGGTTAAAATCTAGCGAAGCCGCCCATCGTGTCAATGCGTTGTTCCAATTAAACATAACGCTAAATGACTGAACAAAATCAATAAATCCAATAAATCCGGCTGCCATTATAGAAATCCCTGTAATTGTTAAATTGTAATACACTTTACGATAAGGTGATGAAAATACCCAACGATACGTCGTACTCATAAAAAAACCATCAATGGTATCCATCAAACACATACCAGCAGTAAATAATAACGGAAAAGCTAATGTTGCATACCAGGGAACTCCCGCATTTGCAGCTGTGGCAGATGTTGCTAATACCGCAATCTGAGTAGCAGTATCAAAACCTAATCCGAAAAGAAATCCAACAATTGCTACTTGCCAGTTATGCTTAATCATTCCTAATAGTTTCAAAAATAAACGATAAATCTTAGATGAATTGATTTGGTCATCTGTACCTGCTCTGGTATGATGATTACGCATAGCGACAAACTTCACCCAGATATCATGCAAGATAACACTATTCACGATGGCCAACATCATCAACATGGTAGCTGCAATAAGTGTTCCTAAGGCGCCTCCTATTTGCTCAAAAATAGGCATAGAATGTTTTGCCCATTCTACAAACAGAACGGTTACCAATGCCATCAACACCACAACCATTGAATGTCCAAATGAAAAACTAAAACCAACGCCGCGTGTATTTTTACCATCATTAAGCATCTTGCGTGTCATGTTGTCAATTGCTGCAATATGATCCACATCAAAAGCATGCCGCAATCCCATTGTGAAGGAAAGATAGGCTATCGCTATCATTTCAGGATATTGTGTAGCACTTGTCATTAACAACAGCATTCCCGATACCAAAAAAAGAATAATTATTGCCCCATAGCGTATCGCATCGGACTGAATAGTTGCTTGTTTTTTTATATTTAACATCATAAATTTTTCTCCCTTTTTGCTGTAGAAATAAGATTATCACAGCACCTGTTATTGCGTAAATATGCTGAACAAATTGTGTCCCTAATGAACTAAACATGTCCTTTCATACTACATTCGATTATTTTTTAGCACGATGCTCATTCGAATTCGCGCTACTACCTCTTTAAGTTGAAAAGGACAAAAAACACCCCAACCTTTAACAGTTGGGGTGTTTTTACTCACTTGTCCCAACTATCTACTAATCAATGTCACATTGGTTTAGTAGATAGTCACTCAAAGAACCTACTAAACATCAACTGAGAAGTAGGTAGAGGAGAGAATAGTTCATTTTTTTAATTGTTTTGTTCATAATTTTTCCTCTTTTTCATATAATTTATATTTTTTAATATGAAACTAATTATATTATCTTACTCTAATTAAGTCAAACGTTTTATTATCTTATTTTAATAATATAACTAATGATACTAAACAGCTACTGAGCAAATGTATTAACTACTGCTTAATCGTCACATCGCCGCTATCTGTTGATATTACGTATGCTCCAGTTGTTCCTTTATGTGTGTAACTTGTCTGATCATCATCATGACTATTGAAAGCAGAAATATCCCCGTCAAGCGTTTTAGCAGTCACACTACTTTTCCCAATCATTGCCGATATATCGCCATCTTGTGCTGTAATGGTAAGCTGACCAGATAGTTGGTTATTCATTAAAGTGACATCCCCATATGATGTGTTTATTTTACCCGTATTAATATGATTATGATGCATGCTCAAGTCACCATTTTCAAGTTGAATGTTCATTCCATCGCTAATTCGTGTATTTTGTATAGTTAAATCACCATTATCACTTTTAATTGTAGCTGTCGATGTAGTCACGTCATTTAAATCAGTATCTTCAATATCATCAAGCGTTAAGTCATGTTGAACTATTATGTTTTTTAATCTTGTATCTGCAACATGTTGAATTGCTATTTTATCCGCTTTGACATCAGACAGGCTAACATCACTGCTATTCTGTCCGTCAATTTGAATATCAGACAAACTTTGTGATTGCGGAACTGTAATTACAATTCCATCTTGATCTCCCTGATTCTCATATTTCCAAGAAAACAATTCGATTTTAATATGACCTGGAGATACACTACCAGCCTGTTTATCAGTAATTTTCAAATGATTTTGCTGATAGCTCAACTCGGGTAGTTTTTGATACGTCATTACTTTAACGGTAGTTTTCTTAACATCCCCTGTGATAATACGTACAGGTAAAGATGTTGACACGTCAATATTTTTCACCTCGTTATAAGTATATGATTGTTGTACCATTTTTTCTTTTTGTGTTTTACGGTCAATAACTTTAGGGCCATTATTCCAAGAAATAGAACTGGACCCGCCACCAAAACCAAATCCAATTAAAGCTAGCACAGCACCAATAACTATCAAACTCAATCCAATTTTAACACTTCGTTTCATGTTATTTGTCCTCCCGATGCATGTACTTTTTATCAGTAAAGCGACGATAAATTGCCTTGCTTAATTGTGCTGTTTTATCAATTAGCCACCTCAAGAGACCAATACCAGCTGGCATTACTGTCAACATTATGCCCAATATGAGCAAACCACAACCAATATAATACAGCCCCGTCCAGATTGACTGCAGCAAAACACTCACTCCGATAATCGCTGATACCACACCTGACAAAGTCAACGCAATGACAACCGCAATAAAAGACGCTAAAACTGCAAAACCAACAGCAGCAAGCGTGACCAAGACAATAAATACAGGTAATGCTAACGGTGACGCCAGTAATGCTAATGCAATCCACCAAATCAGCTTAATATTTGACCGTGGATTTTTACTAGTTGTATCATCTGTTGATTTTTCATCTGCCTTAATTGAATAGTCAGCTAAAATTTTTCGTGAGAGTTGTTTTGGCGTGCCTAACTCACTAATGCATTGCTCATATGTGACTAAATCAGCATCCATCACGTACTCTCGATAGAAATTCATCGCTTCCTCTTTATCTGAATGGTGCAACTGATGTAGTAGTTGCTCTAACTCAGCTAAATAATTCTCCATCTGCTTATCTCTCCTTCAATAATGTGTCAACGTTTGCTTGGAACATTACCCAATCTTGGCGTATGCTAGCCAATCTGTCACGACCCTGTGTTGTAATCTGGTAATAACGTCGATTTCTGCCTTGATAAGGTTGATCATACGTTGTAACAAATTGATTATTTTTTAATCTCCGTAGTACAGGGTATAACGTCGATTCCGAAACAGAAATCGTACCCTGCACTCTTTGCGTTAATGCATAACCGTAATAATCTTCTTTATCTAATATCGCTAGAACGCAACCGTCTAATAATTCTGAACTCATTTGAATTGCCATACTTATTTTCTCCAATACTATACGACATATAATATATGTTCAAAAATATTATATGGATTTTTAATTGTTTTGTCAACAAAAAAATATCTCAACAAATGTCATCGTTGAGATATTTTTCGTTGCCTAATCATCTTTTAATAGCTCGCAATCAATAAAATAGATAGCGTAACGCTCGTTTGGCTTTTAACTGTTTTATGCAATTTTTTAGTAATAAAATCCGTGACGATAGTCCCATGACGAGAAAATATCACTCATAATTTTCATGATTTTGTCGACATCTAATCCTTTACGAATAACGATTGGCGCTGGTTGGATACCAACAGCACCATTTTGTTCTGGAATGAGCTTACCTGTCTCATCAACCATAGATACCATCACCCCTTGTTCGTAACGTGTATCTAACGTTTTGTCGGGTTGAATTGATGCCACGTAATCATCGGCCTCAATAATTAGGTCAGCAGCATTTTCAATTTGGTCACCAATGCCAGCTACCAAACCACGATTCCCCTTACCAGAAGGATTAGCTGAACTTGCAAATGAGAACTTACCGTACTTTTCCCACATTTCTTTGGCAATATTTTCACTTGGTGTACCAAACTTGATAACAAAACAACTAGTTTCACGTTTATCCATCATCAAATTTTTTGTCCCGTCATTTGGTATCTTGCTCTTTGCTTCTTCTTTCCATGGCAAGATACAACCCAACAAAATGTCCTCATCCCAATGTTGTTGATACATTTGTTCGATTTCAGGTGTCATTTGTGCTAATTCTTTAACTTGTTCTACTGAACCACATAGTACGACACCTGGCTTATTACGCTTACGATTCTTAGCAGCAAATTTTCGTTCCAACCCTTGATCATCTGAAGTCATGATAATGTAACCCACTTTTGTTGGACTAACGATCATCCCCCCATCTTCTTTCAAGATGTCAATGGCTTCACCTTGAACGCCACCATTCCAATTAATTTTTGCTGTTGTTGCTTCTGTCATGATAAAATACCATCCTTTTAATATATTGCTTTTTGTTTTGTTTCTGGCCCATAAACTGCGACCACAATAGCTGCAATTAGCGCCACTGCTGCGATAAAATAGAAAATCAAGTTCGCACTAAATTGTGTAATTGCCCACGCTGCAAAATATGGTGTTAAAACCGTCAATATTTTAGCAACGCCATTAGCATAACCCGTTCCACGGAATCTAAAGTAAGTAGGGAACAACTCTGACATATAAACCCCAACAACCGAAGCCATCAAAATATACATCATAGTTACGACCAAAAATCCTACAGTTAAAATTCCAACCGTTGTATGTTGCTGCGAATAAATCATCCCAAACACCGCAGTCATTACAAAGGCAGAAACAATGACCTTTTTACGACCTATCACGTCAACCAATAATGCGCCTATCAGTGCGCCTATTGGAGCCCCAGCCATCATAACTGCGGAGAATGTTAGTGAATGAACCACTTCGATTCCTTGTTTGATCAATAATGTTGGCATCCACGATGTAAATGTGTACTGTGTTAAATTAACTGCACTGACAGCAACCGTTGCAACCAACAGCCCAATGCCAATCCTAGTCTTCACTGGTTGTCGTTTTACACTAGAATCATTTGTGCTGTACGAACCATTCACTTCTAATTTCTCAATGATCTTTTCAGCTTTATCATATTCACCACGTGCAATTAACCATCGCGGTGATTCGGGAAAATGACGGCGAACAACCCATAAAATCAATGCTAACACACCAACAATAACAAACATTGCACGCCATGTATAACGAGGAATAACGCTTGCTGCCAAAAGTAAGGTCAATGGTGCAGCCAAATTAGCAATCACAGAAGTTACGCCACTCCACCGACCACGATTTTTAATTGGGGCAAATTCATTAATTAAAGCGTAACCTGTCACAATTTCTGCGCCTAACCCAATTGCGGCGAAAAAACGTAGTCCGACTAACATCCAAATATTAGTTGCAAATGCCGCACATAGGGTTAGTACACCAAATATCAACAAATTAGTCGAATACGCTTTTCTTCTGCCCAGAAAATCACCGATAAATCCAGCAAAAATGGACCCAAAGAAAAGACCTAAAAATCCAGAGGAAAGAAACACAGAACCTTGTGCAAGTGTGGCAAAATGTGTGCTAACTATTGCACTATTTACTGCACTAGCAAGATAAACGTCCGCCCCATCTAAAATCATACCAGCTGCAATCATCGCAAAGACACGGTAAAATGTCGCTGTTTCTTTAGTCGTGTCCATCCGTTGTTGCAAATTCATTGCCTGTTCCATGGACTGCCTCCTAACCAAAATTTGGTCGTTGCTTTTCGAATGCAGCGATCAATTTTTCATATTTCATCGTGTTATCAATATCATCTTCACCATTGATAAACTTTTCTTTCCATTGTGAGTTGATATCAAAGTGGAAAGTATAGTTTTTATAAGTCACAGTTTGTTCGGGTAAATCAATTTGAATATTTTCATCTGCTTGAATACCCCGTAATATTTTCCGATTTTCTTCGGGCAACACAATCGGTAACAAACCATTCTTAGTTGAATTCATGTAAAAAATGTCTGAAAATCCGCCGCCAATCACTGCCCTGAATCCATAATCCGTTAACGCCCATACTGCGTGTTCTCGTGATGATCCCGATCCAAAATCATTTCCTGTAATTAAAATTGAAGCCCCTTGATGTGCTGGTTTGTTCAATTCAAACGCCTCATTCAACGAACCGTCGGCATTGTAGCGCCAATCAAAGAATAAATCTTTACCAAAGCCGGTCTTTAAAATGTTTTTCAAAAATTGTTTAGGCAAGATAATATCAGTATTAATGTTGTCATTTGGAATAACAACCGCTCTACCTGTTTCTCTTACAAAAGCTTCCATATTATTCCCCTATACAAATTCATCTGTCGTAATATCAACGAAGTGACCAGCAATCCCTGCTGCAGCAACCATAGCTGGAGAAGCCAAATGCGTTCTCGATCCTGCACCTTGGCGTCCAATGAAATTTCTATTTGATGTTGAAGCAACATGTTTCCCTGCTGGAATTTTATCGGGATTCATCGCCAAGCATGCCGAACATCCTGGTTCACGCCATTCACAACCAGCTTCTTCAAATATTTGAGCAATACCCGATTTAATCGCACGATTTCTTATCGCACGACTGCCAGGCACCACCCAGGCAGTGACATTAGGCGCCAAGTGATGCCCCTTCATCATATTCGCAGCAATTTCAAGATCTTCATAACGACTATTCGTGCATGATCCGATGAAAATGTAATCTAAATTAATGTCAACTGGCTTCATATTGGGATGCAAGCCAATATATTCATAGGCATTGGCATCATTATCATCTTTGATTGCTGGCAAAGACTGATCAACAGGTGTGGCCATGCCTGGATTTGTTCCCCATGTCACCATCGGTTTCAAATTTGATACATCAAAGGTCAACGTCTCATCAAAATCACTTTCATCATCTGTGTAGAATTGTGACCAATAGTTTTTAGCGGATTCAAAATCTTTTGGTGCTTGTTCACGACCTTCAATGTAGTCAAATGTCGTTTGATCTGGTTGCACCATACCAGTTCTTGAACCAGCTTCAATCGACATATTACACATCGTCATACGAGCCTCCATTGAAAGGTTCTCAACAGTTTCTCCGTAAAATTCGATCGCATAACCGACTCCAAACGACACCCCATATTTAGCAATGATGCCCATGATAATATCTTTGGCGTATGTATTTTTAGGCAGTTTTCCAGTAACCTTAATCCCCATGGTTTTTGGTTTAACTTGCCAAATTGTTTGGGTCGCTAGCACATGCTCAACTTCGGAAGTGCCAATGCCAAAGGCGATTGCTCCAAACGCACCATGTGTTGCTGTGTGGGAATCACCACAGACGATTACTTTGGCAGGCTGTGTCAGACCCCGTTCAGGCCCCACAACATGCACAATTCCCTGCTTGTCATCACCAATTGATGCTAATGGGATGTCAAATTCCTTCGTGTTTTTGACCAATGTATCCATCTGCAATCGAGACATTTGATCTTGCACATTAAATATATCTTTCGTTGGCACATTATGATCCATGGTTGCAAAAGTTAAATCTGGTCGTCTAACGCGACGGTTCGTACTTCTCAACCCATCAAAAGGTTGAGGTGATGTCACCTCATGTACCAAATGCAAATCCACATAAATCAATTGAGCCTCACCAATTTCCCCAGTAATGACGTGTTTTTCCCAAATTTTATCAAATAGTGTTTTGCTCATTTTATATCCGCCGATTCATAATTTTTTATGTAATCAACCATTTTTTGTGTGACTTCATCGGTCGTCATCGTGCCACCCATGTCTGGTGTCACACAGTGGTTTTCAATAATGTAGTCTACTGCTGCAGTAATTTTATCGGCAATCCTTTTTTCATCAAAGCTTTCCGTTAACATCATAGCTACCGTATTTACCATAGAAATGGGATTGGCTATGCCTTGCCCAGCAATGTCAGGTGCTGAGCCATGAATTGGCTCATACAAATTAGGGCCGCTTTCACCAACTGACATAGAAGGTATTTGTCCAATTGAGCCTGTAATTTGTGCTGCTTCATCACTTAAAATGTCCCCAAACAAATTAGGTATAATCACAACATCAAATGTTGTGGGCTTGGCCATAATAGCCATTGTCATCGCGTCAACATAGTAATAGTCGATTGTCACATCCTGATAACTTTTGCCAACTTCATTAGCAATCTTTCGCCAAAACTTTGATGTAGCCAATACATTTGACTTATCAACAATGGTGACATGCTTGTTCCGTTTTTGCGCCATTTTAAAGCCTTGGTGCATAATACGAGTTACTTCTTCTTCACTGTAATACATCGTATCAATTGCTTGATGTGCTTCGAGCTTACGTGGCTTTCCAAAATAAGCACCAGAGGTCAGCTCACGAACGATTACAAAATCCGTATTTTCAACATACTCTGGCTTCAGTGGTGAACGGTCAATTTGTGCTGCCGTCACTTTTGTTGGCCGGATATTAGCAAATAAGTTAAGTTTTGATCTAATTTCTAATAGCCCTTGTTCTGGACGTCGTGGCGCATTATCCCATTTCGGCCCACCAATTGCACTAAGTAGCACCGCATCAGCTTGTTTTGAAACATCAATAGTTGACTGTGGTAGCGGGTCACCAGCTCGATCAATACCATCACCACCAAATGGTGCATCTATAAGTTCATAAGCAAATGTTGTATCCTTTGTCGCAGCGTCCAATACTGCTAAACCTGCTGTCATGATTTCGGGACCGATATAATCGCCTTTTAAAACTACTATTTTTTTAACTGATGTCATATTATTGATAACTCACCATTTCTTTTTCTTCAACGACTTGCATAATAACCTTTAATTGATCATCTGTAATCAAATCAGACTCTTCGGCAACTGATTTAAAGATTGGGAAAATTGATTTCATATCATCACGAGTCACCTCATAACCTAGGCTATTTAGTTTTGACATTACCGCATGCGATCCCGACAATTTCCCCAGAGGTAGGGATGCCGTAGCACCAACCATTTCTGGCTTCAAAATTTCATAAGTTTCTGGATTTTTTAAGTAACCATCCTGATGAATCCCAGATTCATGAGCAAAGGCATTGCGTCCCATAATGGGTTTATTACCCGCAACTGGCATGCGGGTTGCGCGTGCGACAATGTCAGAAATGGCTTTTGACTGAGCTAAGACAATATCTGTTTCTGCATTAAACTTTTCATGACGCACATGAATAGCTGCTGCTGCTTCAATCATATCAACGTTTCCGGCACGTTCACCAATCCCGTTGATTGTACCTTGAATTTCCGTCGCACCATGCTCAATGCCTGCCAAAGCATTAGCCGTTGCCATACCCAAATCATTATGTGTATGTGTTGACCAACCAACTGTGTCAAAACCAACAATATTTTGACGCAAGTTTTCAAAAACTTCACCGTATTCTTCTGGCGTATCATAACCAACTGTGTCTGGTATGTTAATCATTGTTGCTCCAGCGTCAATAGCTGTTTGCACGCTGGCTACCAAAAAATCAGGTTCAGTTCGTGTCGCATCTTCAGGTGAGAATACAATATCTTGCATATGTTGCTTAGTAAAAGTAACGTCTGCTTTGATTTTGTCCAAAATTTCTGCTTTGGTCATGTGTAATTTAAACTCACGATGAATTGGTGAAGTTGCAATGAACACATGAATCATTGGATGTTTTGCATCCTTGGTTGCCTCAATAACCGCATTAATATCATTTCTGACCATTCGTGCCAAACCGACAACTTTTGCGTTATCCACAACTTCTGCAATTCTTTTCACTTCTTCAAAGTCTTTCTGAGAAGCCGCAGGAAATCCCGCTTCAATTGCTGCAACGCCATAATCATCCAATCCTTTTGCTATTTCAATCTTTTCTTCAATTGAAAAGTTAACCCCAATTGTTTGTTCACCATCACGCATTGTTGTGTCATAAAAAGTTACTTTGCTTGCCATAATTTTCTCCTTAAATTAAAATCCCGGACCAGTCAATTTGACTAGTCCGGGATCATGCACTCACATCCTTTTATTCACTAGCCATTAGATAAGTACCTAACAACCAGCTCAAAAGCTCAACTTGCTAGGGTAGTCTAAGCAAGTTGAGGAGAAGGGCTGCATTTGTAATATTCGTTTGTACAGTAGCCTGATTTCTCATGTGAAACACTTCCTTTTAATTTAATAATCCAATCATAACTACTTTATAATTCATCGTCAATTACAAGGTGTGTTTTATTCCAATTTTATATAATTTAGTCGTTTTATAATCCTAACGCCATTTTTGCGTATCGCGACATTCGATCAATTTCCCAAGCTGGTTCCCATGTGAGTTCAACTTTGGTTGTCTTTACTTCAGGTAAAATTTTTAATGCTTCGTCAATCATTTCTTCCAACACACTAATTAACGGACACCCCATCGTTGTAAGCGTCATATTAATGGTTACATCACCGATAGAATTGATATCAACAGCATTGATTAATCCTAAGTTAACAATATCAACTCGCAGTTCTGGGTCAATGACTGTCGTTAAAGCATCCATGATACTTGCCTCAACTTTTTTATTCATACCTTATCCTACCGATCCCACCATTTCAAATTTCATTAATCGATTTAACTCAACAGCATATTCCATTGGCAGTTCTTTTGTGAAAGGTTCGATAAAGCCCATAATAATCATCTCTGTGGCTTTTTCGGCAGAAATACCACGTGTCATTAGATAATACAATTGCTCTTCAGAAACACGCGATACTTTTGCCTCATGCTCCATTGACACATTACCATTCAAAATTGTATTGTATGGAATCGTATCAGCTGAAGATTTATCATCAACTAAAATCGTGTCACACTCGACGTGAGCAAATGACCCATCAGATTCGCGACCAAATTTCACTGTGCCACGATAATCTGTAGAACCACCATCGTGTGCAATTGACTTTGAAATGATAGATGACGACGTATTTTTAGCATTATGAATCATTTGCGCACCAGAATCTAAGTTAACGCCTTCGCCAGCAACAGCAATCGAAAGCATTGTACCCTTTGCGCCCTCGCCTTCCAAATAGACTGATGGATACTTCATCGTCGTTTTTGAACCAAAATTGCCATCAACCCATTCCATCGTTGCGTTTTCATGCGCTGCTGCACGTTTTGTTTCTAATGAATACACATTATTAGACCAGTTTTGAATCGTAGTGTAACGGCAATATCCGTCTTTTTTAACAATCACTTCTACCACAGCAGCATGTAGTGCATCCCCTGAATACATTGGTGCTGAACAGCCCTCAACGTAATCAACATGCGCCCCTTCATCAACAATAATAAGTGTCCGTTCAAACTGACCTTCATTTTCAGTATTAATTCGAAAATAAGACTGAATAGGTGTCGTAACGTGAACATCTTTAGGGACATAAATGAATGTACCACCAGACCAAACTGCTGAATTTAAGGCCGCTAATTTATTATTGGTTGGTTTAACCAGTGATCCAAAGTATTCTTGAATAAGCTCTGGATATTCTTGGACTGCAGTATCTGTGTCGGTAAAAATAATACCTGTCTTAGCGAATTCTTCTTTCATCCGGTGGTAAACCACTTCAGACTCGTACTGGGCAGAAGACCCTGCTAGCCACTTCCGTTCGGCTTCAGGTACACCCAAACGCTCAAAGGTTTCCTTTAATTCAGCTGGTACATCATCCCAATCACGATATTTATCATTTGTTGGCTTATTATAGTAGTAAATATCTTCAAAATGAATTTCACTTAGATCTGGCCCCCATGTATGCATAGGCATTCTGAGGTATGTTTGATAGGCTTGTAACCGGTAGTCTAACATCCATTGAGGTTCATTCTTTTTAGCTGAAATTTGACGAATAATGTCTTCGTTTAACCCTTTTCCTGTTGAAAATACAGCCTGGTAGTCATCTTGAAATCCTAGTTCACTGGCCTTATCATTTGAAATGGCTGCTTTTGTTTGATTAATAGCTTCTTGTCTATCTATTTCCATTATCGAAACCTCTTTATTTCTCTACTGATAATAACTCGTCCAAGGCATGCCATGCTAAAGTTGCGCACTTTATTCGTGTGGGAAATTTAGTAACCCCTGCTAAAATTTGTGCTTCTCCAAGAAGTTTTGTATCAGCTACTTCGCCACGTGTCAGTTTTGAAAACTCCTCAAGTAAGGTAGCGACAGCTTCACGACGCTGTCCCAGTACTAAATCTGTCATCATTGAAGCCGAAGCCTTTGATATAGCGCAGCCATCCCCATAAAAATATATATCTGTCACTTTATCGTCAGTCATCTCAAAAGCTAAATCAATAATATCACCACAAGTGGGATTATATTTTCGAACATGATAAGTTTCTGTACCCAACATAGGCTTATAATGATGCGGATGTTGGGCATATTCCATGACTGTTTGGCGATATAAAAGATCTAAATTATGCAAACTCACGGTTAAAATACTCCTTAATATCTTCAATGACACTAATAAATCGATCGATTTCTTCACGCGTATTATAGATATACAAACTAATACGAACTGTCGCTGCAATATTCAAATATTTCATCAGCGGCTGCGCACAATGATGTCCTGCACGAACCTCAATTCCTTCTTGATCCAAGGCCGTGGCTAGGTCGTGGGCATGGACCCCTGCTAAATTAAATGCAATCACGCCTGAATGCTGTTCACTGTTTTGCGGACCATAAATGGTGACACCCGCAATACTTTTTAGCTTTGGCAAGGCATAATCAACTAGAGACTGCTCATAGTTTTCGACCTCTTTCATTCCGATATTTGTCAGATAATCAATAGCGGATCCTAAAGCAATTGCACCAGCAATATTGGGCGTTCCCGCCTCAAAACGCCATGGTGAAGGCTGAAAGGTCGCTTCTTGCAAGTCTACCAATTCAATCATTTCTCCACCAAATTGAGCAGGTTTCATATTTTCTAAAATATCATGTTTGCCGTAAAGAACTCCTATACCTGTTGGTCCAAGCATTTTATGACCCGAAAAAGCAAAAAAATCAACATCCATATCTTGCACATCAACACGCATATGCGGAACAGATTGGGCGCCATCAGCAATCATGATAGCATCATGTTTGTGGGCTATTTTTGCGATTTTTTTTATGGGATTAACAACCCCCAACACATTAGAAGCATGTGTGATTGATACAATTTTAGTTTTGTCTGTTATTTTCCGTTCAAGATCAGCCATATTTAAGGTGCCATCGTCATTGAGTTCGACATATTTTAAATGAGCCCCAACACGTTGCGCTAATTGTTGCCACGGCACAATATTAGAATGATGTTCCATGTAAGATATTAGGATTTCATCTCCTTGTTTAACATTTTCTGCACCATAAGTACTTGCCAACCAATTAAGCGACTCAGTTGTGCCACGAGTGAATAGAACTTCTTCACGTTTTTGAGCATGAATGAATTTTTGTACTTTATCGCGGGCTTGTTCATATTGTTGTGTCGCACGCTCTGATAGCTCATAAATACCACGATGCACGTTTGCATTATTATTTTGATAATAATTCACTAATGAATCAATCACATACTGGGGTTTTTGTGACGTAGCCGCACTATCAAAATAGAGCAGCTCTTGCCCATTGACTGTTTGATTTAGTATTGGAAAATCATGTCTAATCGTCTTCATGTCGTAACTTTCTTTCTATTTCTTCAACTACTTGCCTTTGTGCCACTTTTGTTGGCATTTTTGCTAAAACTTCACCCATAAAGCCGCGAATAACTAGCTTTCGAGCTACTTGCTCACTAATACCCCGACTCATTAAATAATACATTTGATTTTCATCAACACGTCCCACAGAAGCTGCATGCCCCGCCGTCACATCGTTTTCATCAATTAGTAACAAAGGATTTGCATCTCCACGTGCGCGACGTGATAGCATCAAAACACGCGATTCTTGCTGTGCATCCGATCCTTTAGCGCCCTTAATAATTTTCCCGATACCATTAAATACTAAAGTTGACCGATTGAGAATAACGCCTCGTTGGAAGATATGACCAATGGTATGGCGACCACGATTCAAAATGGTTGTCACCAAACCTTGCGTTTGTTTTTTTGTGGTAAGTCCGATGACATTTGTATGTGACGTAGCGCCTTCACCATTTAGTTGACTAGCTAATCGTATGATTACATTACCGTCATTAAACTCAGCATTTTGCCAATCCACAGTTGCATGATCTCTTACTTCAACTTCTCGATTAATAAATGCTGTCGTTTGTTCACCAAAGGCATCAATATTAGCGTAAGTGACTTGGGCACCTACATCCGCTACAGCTTCGATAACAACAGAAGCCTTTGTTTTTTGAGTCCCGATTGTATGCATTTCTTGTAGTATGTCAACCTTGGCATTGGCGCCAACGTATACAAAAATACGAGCCACAAAATCCTCTCCAGATATAGCTAAATGATTCAATGACAGGTGCAAAACATCATCAAATTGAACGTTTTCTGGTATATAGACAAAAATTCCTGTGTTAAACTGTGCAAAATTTTGTGCTGATAATCGATCGGCTGTTTTGGAAATCACACTACCCAACAGCTTTTCAACTAATGCTGGATGTTCAATCTGTGCTTGTGCCATATTCATCAGAATCACTCCACGAGCGATCATGTCATCCGATAATTGCTGATAAGTAGTGGATAGCCCACTAACTTCGATGCCATGAACATTATTCTCAGTGAAATATGACGTTGTCGTTTCTTCCTTGGCTGCTATCATTTCATCAAGTTGCCAGGAACTGTATCGAACTTTAGCAAATGTTGGTAGTGGTAAAGACTGTATTGCGCTATTATCAACCATATCAATCCTCCACAAAATACGAATTCACATCTTCATCTGTCAAATGAACGTTCAATCCGAGTTCATCTCGCAATCCCGTATATCCCTCAGATTCTAGTTTCTTCGCCAAATCCGCACCGCCTGTTTTAACTATTTTCCCGCCCATCATCACGTGGACAAAATCAGGCACAATATAGTCAAGTAACCGTTGATAGTGCGTAATCATAAGTGTGCCAAATTCACTGGAACGCATTTCGTTAACACCACGAGAAACGACCTTTAAAGCATCAATGTCTAATCCTGAATCAATCTCATCTAAAATAGCAATTTTCGGCTCTATCATCATCATCTGTAAGATTTCATTACGTTTTTTTTCACCGCCAGAAAATCCTTCATTAAGATAGCGTTCTGCCATTTCTTCTGACATCGATAAAAATTCGCGTTTTTCATCAAGTTTTTCAATAAAAGACATAATACTGATTTGCTCGTCTTCAGCACGACGAGCATTAATGGCTGCTCGCATAAATTCAGCATTGGTCACCCCTTGAATTTCAGATGGGTACTGCATGGCCAAGAATAGACCTGCACGAGCGCGTTGATCAACTGACATGTCAGCCAAATCTTGATCATCCATGTAAATATGACCTTCAGTAACTTCATATGCTGGATGTCCCATAATTGTTTGTGATAAAGTTGATTTTCCAGTCCCATTAGGTCCCATAATAGCGTGAATTTCACCAGTGTTGACGACTAAATTAACGCCCTTTAAAATTTCTTTTCCTTCTACTGAAACATGTAGATCCTCTACCTTGAGTGTTGCCATATTATTTTTCCCCTTTTCGCTGACTGATTTTTTGTAAAATAGCTTCGTTTTTATGTATTTTAGCAATCACACGCGCATTTTCAATCATCTCATTTACAATAAAATTCTGACTATCCCAAGTATCACTAGCTTGCACCAATAGCCAAAAAAAGTTTTCTAAGAAATAAGTACTATCGCTTGCGTTCGCTAAATCAATGCCATAAGTTGCCAACATCATAGCATATTTGTAGTTTTTAATCGACATTTGATATTGTGCTAACAAATAAACAATCGCCGCTTGAAATCCAGAATGGTCTACTGTTGTACTTTCCTTTTGGTAGCGCCAAACGTCTTCAAAAGCCTGGTGAGCCTCTTTGAATTGGCCTCGTTGATAATAGTAATGACTCGTTATGGCATAAAACAATAACTTGTGTGACTTGTTAAGACCTGCTATATCAATTTTTTTAATGATTTGTTTTGCTTTTAGACAGTCTTGTTTTAAGATAACTGCCGAAAAATATTGCGTAATTTGATAGGTTGGCCGTTCGGTATCAACCATTTTATCAATTTCTACTTGTTTGATTAGATGCTCAAATTTTCCAATATTTTGATAAAAGAGTGCTTGTGTGGCCAATGTTAAAACACGCTCATTGTTTGTTTGACGCGCAGTAACATTGATTGGAAAAACATCATTCAACGTTAACCCTAACCGTTCACACAGAGCAATCATGATATCAAAAGCTGGCACTTGTTGATGCTTTTCAAATTTGGACAAAGTAGCTTGTGTACAGATATCAGTACATAGCGCCATTTGTGAAATTTTTAAGCGTTTTCTCGTGCTGATAAATTTTTCTATGTTTATCATTGATCCCCCAATCCTATGAAAAAAGGCACCTAACTGCGTTCACAGTTAGGTGCCTGAACAAAAAATGTCCCAACTGTCTACTAAATCCAAATCGATTAGTAGACATTCACTCAAAATAACCTACTAATCATCAGCTGATAAGAAGGATAATGAGAATGTTGTTCAATTTTTTTATATTTTTATTCATTATGTTATCTTTCGTTTCTGAGTAAAAACTCACATTAATATTGAAATAATTATATTCCTATAATTTTAAAATGTCAAACGTTATCGGAAGATAAGCAAGATTGTCTCTATATTTTTACAGTCATCGTCATAATCTGGTCATTTTATAGATGAAGCGATAAATCATATAAATTTGGAATAGTTCGTTGACAATTGAGTTTATACCCCTATACTCATATTAGTAAAAACATATTAAAAATTAGAAAACGCGGAGATTTATTTCATGACAGACACTTTTTCATTTAATGTAAATAGCGATGACTTACAAAAACGATCTGATCATATCAAAATGGGTATTCATCAAGCTCCAGCCCGCTCGTTATTATATGCGACAGGTCAAGTCAGTAACCCCGAAGATATGAAAAAACCATTCATTGCCATCTGTAATTCCTATGTAGAAATCATCCCTGGCCACGTTCATCTGCGTGAACTAGCTGATGTCGCCAAACAAGCCATTCGTGATGCCGGTGGTATTCCTTTTGAGTTTAACACCATTGGTGTGGACGATGGTATTGCGATGGGGCATTTAGGCATGCGCTATTCGTTGCCATCTCGTGAATTAATCGCCGATTCGGCTGAAACTGTCATCACAGCACACTGGTTTGATGGTGTATTCTTCTTACCAAACTGTGACAAAATTACGCCTGGCATGATTATGGCTTCTTTACGCTGTAATGTACCCTCTGTATTCGTCTCCGGTGGCCCCATGAAAGCTGGTTTAGATCCTCAAGGAAAAGCCACGACTTTATCTTCTATGTTCGAGGCCGTGGGTGCATTTAAATCAGGACTAATGACTGAGGAAGAATTCTTAGAAATGGAGCAAAATGCCTGCCCTACTTGTGGATCTTGTGCTGGTATGTTCACAGCTAACTCCATGAATACCTTAATGGAAGTGATGGGTATCGCCTTGCCGTTCAATGGTACTGCACTAGCAATTTCTGATGAACGACGTGATTTAATTCGCGATGGCGCCAAGCAATTAATGCGTATGGTTAAGGAAAATGTTAAACCACGCGATTTAATTACAAAAGAAGCGCTTGATGATGCCATGGCACTTGATATGGCCATGGGTGGCTCAACCAATACTGTTTTGCACGTGTTGTCTATCGCTCATGAAGCTGGCATTGATTATGACCAAGCAGACATTAACGAAATTGCTAAAAAAGTCCCTTACCTATCTAAAATTGCCCCTTCTTCTAAATGGGCAATGGAAGACGTGCATAATGCTGGTGGTGTGCCCGCTATTATCAATGAACTAATTCGTATGGGTGACGTTTTGCACCCTGACCGCATGACTGTAACCGGTAAGACATTGCGCGAAAATGTTGCTGATCATGAAATCATTAATGACGAAATTATCCGGAAGTTCGATGTTAATCCCTATTCAAAGCAAGGTGGCTTATCCATTTTATATGGCAACTTAGCACCCAAAGGTTCAGTTATTAAAGCAGGTGGCGTTGACCCAAGTATTAAAGATTTTACCGGAGAAGCCATTGTCTTTAATTCTGAACAAGAAGCGGTTGAGGCGATAGATAGCGGTCAAATTCACGCTGGTCACGTGCTGATTATTCGCTATGAGGGACCAAAAGGTGGCCCTGGTATGCCCGAAATGCTAGGACCTACATCAGCTATTACTGGTATGGGTCTAGGAAAAGAGGTGGCTTTGGTTACGGATGGCCGTTTTTCCGGTGCATCACGTGGTATCTCTGTTGGCCATGTTAGTCCCGAAGCCGCTGATGATGGTCCAATTGCACTGGTTGAAAATGGTGACAAGATTACCATTGATCTTGTCAATCGTACGATGCATTTGCATGTTGATGATACAGAGCTAGCGGAACGCCATGAACATCTCAAACCCTTTGTTCCTAAAATGCGAAATGGCTGGATGGCACGTTATCAAGCCTTAGTCACTTCAGCAAATACTGGCGGCGTATTAAAGGGCGCTGATGAATTATTCCCTAGCTAAAAGCTATCCTCAAATGTCATAAAGGACGCTGACACATGGAAAATAAAACACAAGAACTACAAGACCAGATGTTGGAAGCCTTATCACAGGTAATCGACCCCGAACTGCGTTGCGATATTGTTAGCTTAGGATTAGTTTATGGACTAGCTATGGATGAAAATGGACATGTCACTGTTAAGCTTACTTTGACCACGATGGGCTGTCCATTGACTGCGGTATTAGATACGATGATTACACGTGCACTCATGGCAATAGATGAAGTACACGATGTCAAAATTGAATTAGTTTGGGAACCGGCATGGTCTACGGACAGAATGAGTCGCTACGCAAAAATGGTTTTGGGTGTCCATAATTGAAAAAAACAGCCAATTTATTATAAGTTACTGGGAGAGCAACTATGAACACAATCAAATCACTTTCAAAATTTCTTACTAAATACTTTACCTTTTTTGTTATTTTAGTAGCTTTATTGGCTATTTTTATTCCTGGACCAGGTACTACGCTTGCTACAACAAAAGTGGGCAACCTCTCGGCTGTATCAATCTTACTGATGATTGTCTTATTTGGTATGGGTATTACGTTGACACCAAATGACTTTAAAAGGGTTGCTCGTAATCCCCTACAAGTTATTTTAGGAACGATAGCACATTATATTATTATGCCTTTCATTGCTTTTTTACTGGTACATTTGTTTGGGTTAACCGGCGCTGCAGCTGTTGGTGTAATTTTGGTAGGATCAGCGCCCTCTGGCACATCCTCTAACGTTATGTCCTTCTTATCTGGAGGGGATGTTGCGCTTGATGTTTCAATCGGCCTGCTCTCTACATTGTTAGCACCTGTCATGATTCCGACACTATTGAAGCTATTAGCCGGAAAATGGGTGAATGTACCTTTTTCATCAATGTTTTTTTCTGCATTTCAAATTGTTGTCATACCTATTGTTTTGGGTATCATCGTTCATACGATTTTTAAAGAACATGTCCAAAAAGTCATTGAGATTATGCCTTTAATATCCCAAGTGGCTATATTAGTGATTATTCTAGCCGTGTTGTCAGCTAACTCTAAAACCATTTTAGCAGTATCAACCCTAATTTTGGTGCCAGTCATCATATTACATAACTTGCTTGGTTACTTACTGGGTTACGGTTTCTCGAAACTAATGAAAATGGATACCCCTCAACAAAAGGCAATTACCTTCGAAGTTGGTATGCAGGATTCGGCACTTGCATCAACACTGGCCATTTCATTTTTTGAACCTGCTTCAGCCATCGCAGCCGTGATGTTTTCTGTCTGGCACAACATTTCTGGTTCAGTATTAGCTTCTCTCTGGAAAAATCACACAGAGAAAGCACCAGACTAAAAACATTTTAAAAAGACGATGAATTCAATATCATCGTCTTTTTTGATAAAAAAACGCCAGTTTATTACTGACGTTTGAATAATCTGAACTTTACCGCAAAATTTCGTTTTCAGTAACGCCGCCATTTACCATCGTTACGGCATCATTTAAAGCCATTTCCACCATATTTTTTATTGCTGTGTTTGTATAAAAAGCAATATGTGGTGACAGTAGAAAGTTGTCATATTCGATTAAGCGCTTTACATCTGCTGGTAGCGCCGTTATATCTTGCTTTTGGTTCATAAAATCATTTTCATTTGGTGTCACATCAAATGCTGCACCAGCCAATAACTTTGATTCGAGTGCTTTTTCAAGCTCAACCATGTCAACAATTTCACCACGCGCAAAATTCAACATAATTGTTCCTGGCTGAATTTTAGCAAAGAAATTTTCATCAGCCATATAGCGCGTCTCGTCATTTAATGGTGTATGAAAACTAATAACATCCGCTCGAGACAAAGCATCATCTAATGTCGTATAAGTTACAAATGGTTCGTTCTGGGCACGATATATTGGGTCCACACCTAACACTGTTGCGCCCAGCGCGTGAAGCATTTCTGCAAGGGCTGTCCCAATTCGACCTACACCAATCACAGCAACAGTTAAATCATGAATTTCTCTCGCTTGACCACCAGCAGCCCAAGTATAGTCACCCGTATTCATGGCGCGATCAAACTTTTTATTGTGTCGAATTAAATTAAAAAGCTGTGTTAGCGTGTATTCTGCAATTGCTCGGGGTGAATAGGCTGCAACATTAGACAAACGAATATTGTGAGCAAAGGCTTCTGGCAAGTCCAACACATCATAGCCAACCTGTCGAATAGCGATTTGCTTAATATTGAATTGAGCTAGTTGCGCATAAACTGGTGCATTAATGGCTGTTGTTTGTTGTGTGGTAATTGCATCAAAACCTTTAGCGCGATCCACCGTCGTTTCGTTAAGTGGTTGATCAATGGTCACTACTTCGTGGCCTGTTTTTTCAGTCCATTTTTCAACATATGGCATTTCGTCTGAAACTGTATTGTACATTAAAATTTTCATAATATCCTCCAAAGGTGCGCTAGCAATAAGTTATTTAACTTTTCCCAAGAAATATTTTTTCTTACCACGACGAACCAATACAAATTCACCATCATAATGTTTTGTTGGATCAATTTCAAAGTTAACGTCCGTTACTTTTTCACCACTAATGGTAATCGCCCCATTTGTAACATCTTCACGCGCTTGACGCTTTGATTTCTCGACTTCTCCGTCGACTAAGAAATCGACAACATTTTTCTTTTCCGATGTAATGTCAAAGCTTGGCACACCACCAAATGCATCAGCAATATCTGCTGCAGATAAATTAGCAACATCACCACTAAATAATGCTGCTGATAGCTTTTCGGCATCAGCAACAGCTTGTTCTCCGTGAACAAATTTAGTTACCTCTTGTGCCAAGCGTTTTTGTGCTATACGACCTCCAGGGTTATTTTTGGCTTCTTGTTCGAGGTTATTAATCTCATCAACACCCAAAAATGTAAAGTATTTCAAATACTTCACAACATCTTCATCACTTTGGTTATACCAGAATTGGTAGAAAGTGTAGGGTGAAGTTTTTTCCGGATTCAACCAAATTGCATTTCCTTCTGACTTACCAAACTTTTTACCTGATGAGTCAGTCATCAAAGGAATTGTTAGACCAAAAGCTGTCGCATTATTCCCTTCAATTGAGTGAATTAAATCAATGCCAGAAGTAATGTTCCCCCATTGATCTGAGCCACCAATCTGCAATTGTACATTATGACGACGCCATAGTTCATGGTAATCAATGCCTTGCAAAATCTGGTAGGTAAACTCTGTAAATGAAATACCTGTTTCTAAACGTGAAGCTACGACGTCCTTTTTCAACATCACATTGATAGAGAATAACTTACCATAATCGCGTAAAAAGTCTGTCAATGTTAATTTGCCAAGCCAGTCGTTATTATTAACAATAGCAGTTTTTTCATCACCAAATAGCTTGGTTACTTGCTCAGTAATTCCTTTTTCATTCTGACGTAACTGTTCTGGTGAAAGTAATTGACGTTCTGTTGTTGGACGTGGATCACCAATAGCACCAGTTGCACCGCCAATAATAATAACGGCTTTTCCGCCAGCATTTTGAAAACGTTTTAACACCATAAATGGAATCAAGTGCCCCAAATGTAATGAATCAGCTGTTGGATCGGTACCCACATAGGCCCCAATTTCTCCTGATGCCATTGCTTCAATTAATCCTGCTTCATCTGTTACTTGGTTCAGCGCACCGCGCCATTTCAAATCTTCAATAAAATTCATTGCCATCTCCTTTAATTACAGAAAAAATCGTCCTAATCTTAATAGACTAGGACGATTTTCACCGTGGTACCACCTAAATTGTAAGTCATCGGACCTACCACTTAATATGCCTTATCGCGGCACACGTCATTGATTTGCACACTGTGTAACTCAACAATATCCACGGATTAGCTCACAGCAGCCGCTAACTCTCTTTGACGCGTATGATATTATCTTTATCAGTGTAATGAATGTTTTTATTATACCAGAATATTAGATAAAAAAGGACATTTTAATTTTACAAGAAAACGATCAGAATGTTTCATGTGAAACATTCTGATAACAGCCTATACTAAATTACTTTGACAACCACAGTAATATGTTATATTATGTAGTTATAAGAGGTAACTGCATATGGATATATCAAAAGATCTCATTCGTGGTCATACGGACACCATTATTTTAAATATTCTTAGTCAAGGTGATTCTTATGGATACCAAGTTTCAAAATCCATTCGCCAATTATCCAGTAAGCAATATGAACTGAACGAGGCAACACTGTACACTGCGTTTAGACGCTTGGAAAAGGTCGGAGACATCCGTAGTTACTGGGGTGATCAAACCCAGGGGGCTAGACGAAAATACTATACCCTTACTGATCAGGGCCAAGAACATTTTAAATCAGCACAACAAGAATGGGACTTCGCCAAAGATATCATTAGCCATTTAATTAGCGGAAGGATAAAAGATTATGATGAGCGTTGAAATGGAAATTAGAACCCGTTTGGATGTTATTTTTTCTAAATATACGCCGAACGCACAATTAACGGAATTTAAAGAAGAACTTGTAGCCGATTTATTAGAAGCTTATCAAGATTTTTCCAAAACTGATCGGTCCCATAATGAAGCTTTGGACGATGCTTTTGAGCAACTAGGTGATATTGATAGTTTGTTAAAAGACTTAAGTGAACCCAGTACAAAAGAGGAAACAGATAAAGAATCTGAACCAAAACGACCTTACGTGGATATTTCAAATAAAGGCGTGCACATTGGAAATTTACACATCAACAAAAAAGGCGTAACACTTGGTGATGATATCATACTTGATGGCAAAAATAATAAAGTCCAATTCGGTGACTGGTTGCACGTTGACCGTGATGGCGCCCGTGTGGGCGATAAATACTATAAATTTGAAGATAATGTTGATTCAGATATCAATGATACTTTTGAAAATAAAGACTTCAAGGAACCTAACTGGGCTAAATCTCACCATCAATTGACCGTGCCAACCAGTACCAAAGATTTTGTAATTGATTACAGCGAAGCTTCGATTCACTTCTATACAAATGATAAAATCGACCTCATTACTATTGATGAATACTTTAGTCGTGATAATAGACGTTATTTTGCCACTATCTCAGAAAATGATGATAAAATTGTAGTTAACCAGGGTGAACATCCAATGCTCTTCCATGTCCGCACTGCTGTGAACATAGGAATTCCGCGCTCGTTCACCACCGGGAAAATAGAAGTACGAAACCAAGCAGGTAGCTTATATGCACAAGACTTAGTTACCGAGAAGTTTAACGTTCAAATTAACGCCGGAAGTTTCAAAGTCAAAAATATGGATACCAAGACTGCAGATTGGCAGCTTGCATCCGGATCAATAAAGGCAACACATATCAAGGCTGAACAAGCTAAAATACATGCTCAATTAGGTGCTGTTAATATCAGCGATGCAACTATTGATTATGCTAAAGTTAACGCTGACTTTGGTTCTGTACGTATAGACAATCTTGTTGGTGGCGGAGAATTCACGATTAATTCTGGTTCACTTCGTTTGAGAGTTGACCAACTAACAAACGATTTGAAACTAAACTCTAATTCTGGGACCATTCGCTTAACGGCTCCAGCTGATCAAGACTTCAATTTTGAACTAGCAACTAACTCAGGGGCAGTTCATTTGGATCGCAATGACATCCATTATAATAAAAGTTTCGATGGCTATAAAAGTGGATTTGTTGGCGCTAACCCTGAATTTACAATCGATGCACAAGCAGCTATGGGTTCTATAAAGATATACTAGTACCTATATATGATTTCTAAGCCTAAATCAACAATTATTACATGGAGGAATAACAATGACAAAACATAAAAAATTAACTCGCTCACGTGATAACCGTGTGATTGCCGGTGTCCTTGGTGGAATTGCTAACTATTTTAATTGGGATGCTACGTTAGTTCGAATTATTTTCGTGGTATTAGGATTCTTACCCGTTCTGCCCGGAATTTTAGTTTATATTATCGCTTGGGTGTTGATTCCTGATGAACCACGTCAGACACATTATTATTCAGACGGTTCCAGAAAAGATGTCACACCTGATGACTACGATGATCGCCCTTAATTAAAACATTAATCTCAAATAGACCCTGTGGACTTTTTTATATCCACAGGGTCTATTTACTTGCTTTGCAAAAACGCATTGTTAGTTAGTATTTTGTCTGATAAATGCCAATTTTTTTGCATGAATATCATCCGTGTTGAAATCACGTGGTCCATGATACGCATCATCAACTAGTATCACCTCAGCTCTTTTACCCACTTTCTGATAATACTTTTCAGCCAATGAAACACTCTGTAAATAAGGTACTACGTCATCCTTAGTTCCAGCAAATAATAACAAGGGCGGCATATTCTTTGAAAAATAAGTTGCTGGGTTCGCTTGTGCAACTTTGCTTGGCATCTGGTCCGGCCGTTTGGTACCTAACATTATTCCTTCAAACGACTGTGCCTCACCAGTTTCGCTGAACTGTGGTTTTATGTTGAGCGCAGCAAATTGTTTAGAAAAATCGTCAACTTTGTAGGGCCCATACATCCCAATCACGCAACTAATTTTTGGAAAAAACGTGTGTTCCGCTACATCTTTGAGTCTGCCCAACAATAAATGCTCAGATATTGTTGCTGCCGTTAAAACAGCTAACTGGGCTCCGCTAGATTCCCCAATCAATATAATGTTGTCCTTATCAAGGCCATACTGCTTTGAATTCTTTATCAAAAAATTTATTACTGCACGAATCTCAGCGATTTGGACAGGGAAAGTTTGTTCACCTAGCTGATTAAGTGAATAATCTGGACTCACTACTGCAAAACCATCATTCAAGAACCGTAAACTGGGATTAAGTTTATATGAGGATTTTTGGCCTCGAAGCATACCCCCACCATATATGTCTACAATAACTGGACAATTCTCCCCCGCTTTAGGTAAATAAAGGTCAAGCTGATTACGATCTCCAACCGAATAGCTAAGATTATGAAACACCCTAGCATTTTTTGGCATATTTGCTGGAACATATTTATATGTTTTATCTTTGAATAACATACTTTCATTATAAAACAATTAACGTATCCGTCAAATTGTAATAATAATATTAAAACTGATACAAATTTTACCACTACCAGCTTATAATAAGTTAAAATGGTTTAAATATAACAATTGGAGAACGTTGTATGCTTCAAAATTCTATACAACTTACAGATAACAAGCTACGTGAAATACTATTTGCTGGTCGTTTTGGTATTGAAATAGAAGAACACCGTGTACAATCAGGAAGTAAAAGCCTATCCCAACATCCACACCCTCGTGATTTAGGCAATCGGCAGTATCAACCCTACTTCCAGACTGATTTCTCTGAAAGTCAAGAGGAACTAGTCACCGGTACTAAACATTCTTCAAAAGATGCCTTAATGCATTTGCACGAACTCCAGACTATTTTGGCATCTGAACTGGCTGAGGATGAAATTATTTGGCCACTTTCGATGCCCCCACATTTGTCTGCCAACGATATTGATTATTTGCTTAATCATTTTGAACGATCTTGGTATCAAGAATATCGGGATGTTTTAGTCAAACGTTATGGGCCTTTTAAGCATATTATGGCTGGAATTCATGTTAATTTTTCACCAGCTGACGACTTAGTTTGGTGGTTTGGCTCTCAAAAAGAAATCAATTCCTATCCTGCTGCCAAAAATGAGTTATACTTTCAAATCGCTCAACAGATAGCTAGTTATAGGTGGCTACTGACCTATCTTTTTGGTGCAAGTCCCGTTTCTGAAAATTCAACAGATAGTTTACCAACTAATTTCAAACATAGGCAACCGGTTCGCTCTTGGCGCGCCAGCAATTTTGGTTTTGCAAATCATAACGATATTGAAATTGACTATACTAACTTTGAAACGCATATGAAACAAATTCAACATTATGTTGATACTGGCAAATTCTATGATAAAAGTGAGTTTTATGGTCCAGTACGTTTAAAGGCTCCAGGAAGTTTGACTAATATGGCACAACGTGGCGCCTCATACCTAGAATTTAGGATGTTTGATACCAATCCCTTCACACTAGATGGTATTTCACAAGATGCGTTAAGCTTCCTCCATTTGCTAATCATCGATGCCATCATTAATCCACAGCAATGGTCAGATGACGACCTAAAAAGTGCGCAGTCTCTAAACCATATGGTAGCTTTACAACATCCAAATGCTCCCCTCATCCCATCACTCGCCACTTCTGCTAAACAATTGATTCAACGCTTGGAGGATATTATTAAGCTGTCCCCCGCTGAACTACAGGAAGATTTTTTTAGCGCTCTCACGTTCGCTAAGGATGCCCTTGCTGATCCAACGAAAACTATTGGGGCCCAGTTATCAAACTTCATTAGTAATGATTCTCTGGAAGCATTTGCTTTGAAACGCGGACAACAGATTTTGTCAGAACGAAAATCCAGCAGTAATAATTTTGTTTTTGCCCCAAATCATTTAAAACAAACTTACATCCAGGCGCATAAATTAGGATTTAAAACATTATTGCGCAAGGACAATTGTCTACAAATAAGCCAAAACGACCATGTCTGGACGTTTACAAAAAATACAGACTTAACTAAATATGTCAAAACAAAAAAGTAATGATACGGACTGTATCATTACTTTTTTAGTAGTTGTTATCTTAAAATATCAATCAGGTTTTTATTACTTGCTGTTTTTGCTGGTAAAATACCAAACACTAGACCAACAACTGTTGACGTTCCGAAAGCCAATAAGAATGTTGATAGTGAAACACTAGCTTTAAATGGTAGGAAAGCAGAAATTCCCATCGCTACCCCTAACCCTGCAAGGTAGCCAATCATCCCGCCACTAAGTGTTAACATAACTGCTTCAATCAAAAACTGCCATAAAATTTGTTTCTGAGATGCCCCCACAGCCATCCGAATACCAATTTCTTGAGTCCGCTCGCTGACTGCAATATACATCATGTTCATGACCCCAATGCCGGCAATAAATAACGAAATACTTGCGACAGCAACAATAAAGTAAGTAATACCCTTAATGACTGCTGTTATACCTTTAAGCATAGCTGCCGTATCAAAAAACTCATAGGATCCGGAAGCATGTTGTGAACCAATTTTATTGAGTTGATCTTTAATATCAGTTGTTGCTTTAGATATATTTGTTCCAGACACAAATGTTAGCTTTAAGGTATTCGCATTAACCGTTGCGTTACTGTTCTCAAACACGTGTCGTGGCACAACAACGTCGTAATTGTAAAATTCACCCTTTACCGCATTATTATTAATAATACCAACAATTGTATACATTGTGCCATTGATTTCAATTCCTGAATTCAACGCATTTCGATTTGTTCGATAACCCTTCTTGGCAATTGATTGACTAACCAATGCAACTGGGTTATCCATTGAGATATCTGTTGCTTTAAGGCCATGCCCAGTAATTATCTCACTGTCATTTGCTGTTGTTGCTAAATATACTGATGCTGTTAAGCTCTTACCATTAATGGTCCCCTCACTGGATAAGATACCATGATCATCAGACTGTACCGTAACTTTGCTGACTTTGGCATTAGCGCGAATACGCGCTAAATCATCATTATTAAATCCGGAAACTTTACCATCATTACTTGGCGAAAATGTAATTTCCGTCGACTGCTGTCCACTACTATCGGCCTGCAAATTTTTCAGCATTTCAATTCGTGCACCATCGCCAAGAGATAGGATGGTAATCACCGAAGCAATACCAATAATAATTCCAATCATAGTTAAAATACTGCGACGTTTATTTGAAATTAATGACCTGAATGAACTGACAATTAACTCACGAACCTGCATGTTGCACCTCCATGTCACTTTGTAAACGACCGTCTAAAATTCTAATCAGACGATTTGTTTGGCGTGCAACGTTTTCATCGTGTGTCACCATAATGATTGTTGTTCCATTACGATTTAGCTCTTCAAAAAGTGCCAATATTTCTCGAGATGTCGCCGAATCTAATGCCCCCGTAGGTTCATCTGCCACTAGAAAGTTAGGCCGTGTGACAATTGCACGAGCAATTGCAACACGCTGCTGTTGTCCACCCGATAAATTTTTAGGTAGTTTATCATAACTGCCGGGCAATCCCACTTGCTCCAACACATCATTTACACGAGCAATAATATCACGTCGCTTCAAACCAGCATATAATAACGGCAACCCAACATTTTCGCCTACACTTTGGTTCCTAATTAGTTTGAAATTTTGAAAAATAAAACCAACTGATTGATTACGCAATCGAGCATGATCGCGTCTATTCAAATCATTAACTACAGTGCCGTTGAAATTATATTGTCCATCAAAATTATTGTCTAAAAAACCAATAATGTTAATCAATGTTGATTTCCCTGAACCGGACGGTCCCATAATCGCAACAAATTCACCAGCATCAATATTTAACGAAATTTCATGTAAAGCCTTATAATTCTCGTTTCCCTGTCGATAACTTTTGCTGACTGAAACTAAGTTAATCATCAACAACCTCTCCGTTTGTCAACTTTGCATCCGGATTAGTAACCAATTCTTCCCCTTTACTAATACCAGAGTTAACAATGTACGTATCTCCATTTTGCGTTAAGTCAGCTTGAGCTCGACTAGCCTTACCATCAATAACTTTGTAAACACTACCTTTATATACCGCTGATTTTGGAATTTTCAACTCTGACTGCGGCACCTTTACTTTAACGCTTTGTCCGTACAAAAAGTCGTTATTAACACTGGCAGAGAAAGGATAATACGTTGTTCCTTTGCCCTGATTAGATGGAATTTGTTCAATTTTTGTAATCTTAGTACTTTGTTTTGGCGAGCCATCAATACCGCTCACTGTGACAATATCTCCAGCGTGTACCTTACTGTAATCATATTCTGACACATTAGCTTGCAAAACTTTTTGACTTGAATTCATTGTAATGGCTGGTATACCATCTTTTGTATCGTTACTAACTGAAACAACCCCGTCAAAAGGTGCCTTTAAAGATACAGTTAATTTACCTTGTAATTCTGCTAGCTTATTTTGGGCATCTTGCAAATCACCATTTGCATCAGTTAATGCTTGTTGCGCTTGTGTAACAGTGTCCTTTAGCGAAATTTTAGTATCCGCATCTGCTTGATTGTAACTTTGTTGCGCATTTTTCAGAGTAGCTGATGCGCTGCTAACTGCGCGATTGGCTTTATTTACAATGTCCTGTTGTGAACTAATAGACTCTTGCACGTCTGTAGCAGTTACGGTAAGTAAAATATCACCATTTTTAACAGACTGCCCGTCTTTCACATTAATTTGTTGCAATTTCCCAGTTGGTGAGTTTAAAGATTGTGTTTTTTCAGCAACCACTTTTCCTGACATTGTAAGTGGTAAGGCGCCGGTTACTTTATACACTTGATACTTGTTTTTAGCAGTTGATGTGGGCTTTACCAGTTTATGATAAGCTTGCACGCCAGTGGCAGTTAAAATACCAAGTGCAGCAATACTTCCAACAACAGTTACTATAATTTTTGTCTTGCGTTTCATATACTTCCCCTACATAACATGTTAATGATTATTCAAAACTCTTTACATCTCGTTAACTACAAAAAGTTAAAACGCAAAGGCCATCCCAGTGCCTAGAGCTACTGAAATCACAATAAAAATAATCTGTGTACGTTTTGTAATCGTACCATCCTGACGCAAAATTAATGTATATAAGAATGTCGCAACAAGATCACCAATAATGCTTGCTACTTTATTATCATTCTTATATAGATTCAAAACAGTTATTAGAAACAGATTAATGATTCCAACAGGTAACGTACTTACTACTGTGGCGTACCATGAATTCATGAATGATACGGATTGCTTTGCCTCTTGACCAAGTTGCGAAAGAAAAATAAATAATTTGCTGAATAACGCACTAAATATAACGTATGCTGTTGCTCCAACAGCTATACTAATCATTACATACAAGTTTTGAGTACTAGATTCAGTACCACTTACGTCTTTTATAGCGATCAAACTACTAACCATCGTTATTCCGATTAGAACCAAAGTACCAACGATTGTTAACACAATCTTAACTGTTTTTGTCATATTTCTCCCTGTTGATTACCAAGACTACAAGACTACAAGATTCATCATGCTTGCACCTAATAATAGTTCAAACTGTAACAATACTTGAAGTAAAATAGATGAGTTTTGAAAATATCCCCACAGACTTTCAAAAAATCATCTATTTTTTAAATACAAGTATAAGTGAACTATTCAGATAATCTCTTTTCTCCTTTATTTGTATCAGGCCTATACTATTTAGCCGATAGTTATTATTATATCAAAATCAATACGACCAAAATTCATCAAAAGTTACGTCATATCGTATTTTTTGCGATAAATATTTTATTGACTTTTGTTGTAAAATCTGATAATAATTGTTTTAATTAAACAAACGACAAATAAATGTCATTTTTTACCCATGTTTTTCGGACTTTATTATTAATTTATAAAAAAGTAGTGGTATTTTCATGTATGAAATTAATAAAATAATTAAAAAAATTAGAGATGACAACAAACTCACGCAAACAGAGTTTGCTGCTTTTTTGTCTGTATCTCACCAAACTGTTTCAAGTTGGGAACGTGCGAGAACCCGGCCCACACTTGTGATGTTGAAAAAAATATCCCAATCATTTAATATACCACTTTCAAAATTACTACCCGTCGATAAGGTGCCAAAGAAAAGTAAACGTGATCTGGATAAAGAAAAATTAGCCCATGCATTCTTATGCTTATTATCTCGCTCTGATATGCGAAACGTCACTATGCAAGATATTATTCTTGAGTCCGGCCTAAGTCCACATTATGTCTCATCGCTTTTTTCAACACCTTTGGATATATTAACTTTTATTGCGATGAAAATCGAACAGGAAATATCGATTGCGCTGGAACATACAACAGCAACTGACCCTTTTATCATACTTGCTGATGCTATATTGCCTATTTTATATCAGCATTGTCACGTTCTAAAAATACTCTATTCGAAAAATTATGCAAATGGCGAATGGCTGCATTTTTTAGAGCAGAGATACATTAAATGGGTGACTCCGTTTTTTAATAATTATTGTGTTGAAAACGCCCCAGTTAGTCGATCATTTGCTATTGAACTCAGCGTGAAAATGACACTCTCAATTATTTCAACTTGGCTAACTCAACCTATCCCCGAAACACCAGAAACTTTTCGAGTTCATTTCTTACAATTAACCAAGATGTCTATCACTGACATAGCCACGTTATAATTTTTAAATAAAAACACCGTATTTTACTAATACGGTGTTTTTATTCAATAATTATGCACACAGTATAATTATTGGTTTTGATTAATTTCATATTGTGATTTTGTTAACTTTTATATAAACTGAGCTATCTCGCTATCTATGAATAAAAATACAAGCACCATGTATTATACCTGCTTTCATCATTAATAATGGCACTTAAATTATAAAACTAAGAATAGTGTTGCTTTTTTATGTTGTTTGTTTTATACTTAGAAACATGAACAAGCAAATGAACTCACAAGTAAACAATACAATTATCAACGCAATTATTATTATTTAATAGTTGGGTTGTTATTTAACGTAACGACTCGTAATATCTGGTCGTTACGGTTATAAAGGAGTTTAAAATCCCATTTAATAACTGTAATAGTTATTAAATGGGATTTTTTGTTTGAAATAACAATAAAAGAGGAAAATATCATGACAACATCAACAACACACACCGTACAAGAATTAACTACTAAACTCTTCCAAGCATTTGATACCAACACGCCACTTGACCGAGACGAATATGTCGGCGTCGTTGATAATTTCGAAAATGCCTATAAAGTCCAAGATGCCGTTCTTACTCAAAAGAATGATCCAGTTGCTGGTTACAAGGTTTCCTTAACGTCTCAGGAAACACAAGATTTATTTAACTCTGATTCACCACTATATGGTGCCCAATTAGCTAATCGATTTGTCCAATCTGGTTTCAATTTAGATTTAACAGCATACAATGAACCGCTAGTTGAGGTGGAATTAATGTTTACTGCAAAGAAGGACCTAACCCCATCAATGAGCGAAGTAGAACTACTCCAAAATACAACTGTTGCACCAACTTTAGAATTACCAGATGCCCGTTTCAAAAATTGGTTCCCAAAGCTCGACAAGTATCTCGTTTTGTGCGATGCGGCCGTAGGGGGTGCCGTCGTTTATGGTAATCAACGTGATGGCGCTGACTTAGATTTAGCTACTTTAGCTCGTGTTTCAGCTGTTCTGTCGCACAATGATCAAGAAGTTGCCAATGGCGTTGGCAGTGAAGTCCTTGGCAACCCAGTTACATCACTAAAATGGCTTGTTGAAAAACTATTTTCACAAGGCAAAGATTTTCCAGCAGGAACGCATGCTTCGACAGGAACATTTCTACTCCCCTTGTCACTTACAGCCGGCACTTGGAAAGCGCAATTTACTGAAGGCTTTGGTTCTGTTTCGGTTCATGTGAAATAATAATAAAAAGTGTTCCACGTGGAACACTTTTATAATAGGCTTGTAGCTCAATGGCAGAGCGTTGCGCTGATAACGCAGAGATAGAGGATCATTACCTTTCAGGCCGATATATACTAAATTTAAAATAGAATTTTTATTAAAATAATAGCAAGTATGACCTGTACTGCTCCAGTCACAAGGCCAAAGCTAAGAAACTTTCCCCCAGACTTTCTGATTGTGTCCAGCTTAAGATTCAATCCGATTCCCGCTAAGTTCACGACGCCGAAAAAACCAGAAATCTGTTTGGCTCCACTTGTTATTAAGTTGGGTAATGGAATAAAACTATTAACTAATAGTAAAACTACGAATGCCATGATGAACCAAGGAATTTTGACACCTTTACTATTAATATTTGTTGCTGAATCGTCTTTTTTTTGTGCCATTTTAGCAAAAACTAACACAACAACTGTCAACATGATGACACGTAGCATTTTAAACAGGGTCGCATACGTGACAACAGTAGGATTAATCAATGATGCTGTTCCAACGACTTGCCCAACTGACTGAACCACACCACCAACTAGTGCACCCAACAGTAAGTTATGGTCTCCTAACACGTGTGGCCCAAGAATCGGCAATATCAGTAACAACACAACACCAGTCAAACTAACAGTCGCAACACTTGTTCGTCGTTGATCATCAGTGGCCCCTATCGCTGGTGCTACTGATGCAATAGCACTTGATCCACAAACAGCATTACCTGCGCCCATTAACATGGAGGATTTGTCAGAAACTTTGAAAACACGACCACCCATCCAAAGAACAACCAAAATAGTTAATGTCATCTGTATCAAAATGAATGCCAAGCCATTAATACCAAGATTTTCAATGGTCCGGAGTGTAACGGTAAGCCCCATCAACGCAATACCAATTTCGATGGGAAATTTTTCTGCCCATTTCATCCCCGGTGCGAAAGATGGCTGATTCAAAACAGTATTACCTAATAAAATACCTAATAACATTGCGATTGCTTCCGCGCCTAAAAACGGCAGCCACGTAGCTAATACTTTAGCAACTGCAGACAATATTAAAGTAATGATAATACCAGAAATCATAGTCTTTTTAATTTTCATGTCAATTCTCCCACACGTTTAACAGCACCAATGGGCTGCTAAATTCTAATTTCGATAGTTATTATGTTACCCCCACCTTTGCTATTTGTAAAATAAATATTTATAATATATTCAATTAAGTATTTTAATAGGAAGTCATATGTTTAAACGAATCCAATCCTTTATCGCAGTTTATGAAACACGTTCTTTTTCAAAGGCGGCTGAACAATTATTTATTTCTCAACCTACAGTCAGTGTGCATATTAAACAGTTAGAGTTGCAATTAAACACTACGTTATTTGAACGAAACGGGCGTACTGAATTAGTACCTACTACAAATGCCAGAAAATTTTACCAACATGCTCTACATCTACTGGATGACTGGCAAAATGCAACAGACAGCTTAGATTTAGCTGAAGAACGGCCACGTACTACAGTGAGAATAGGTGCATCGCAGACCTCAGCAACCGTTCTACTGCCCAAGATTTTTGCACAAATAAAAAAAGATGAATTTAACACCATTGATTTCAAAATTGAAATGCATAATTCTGAAGAAATCCTGGCTGGTGTTTTAAATCATCAATTTGATTTTGGCATAATTGAAAAACCGATCACACATGATTTTATTACTCGTGATGCGATAGCCGGTGATCAACTTGTTTTGGCTGGTAATCTGGACAGCACTGTTTGGTTGGTTCGGGAAAAAGGTTCTGGGGTGTATCATTACACACAACAATACTTTAAACAGCATAACATTGTACCAGATCATTTCTTAACTATTGCAAATAATGATATTATTGTAAAAATGCTGGCACAAAATGTTGGTAAATCTATTGTTAGTATTCAAGCTTTACCAGAATCTGTTCCTTATAAGAAACTGGATGACGCGTTTAACCGTCAATTTTATATTATTCACCATGAACATAGTAATCAGAGTGCTATCAAAAATGAGATCGCACGCTTTATTCAGATTGCCAAAAATTTATAAGAAAATAACTTCATCGTTTTCAAAACCTTTAATTCTTGCCAAACTTTCAACACGTACCCCGCGCTCATCTAGAATTTGACGGCCTTTTTGAAAAGTCTTTTCTATGACAACCCCAACCCCAACAACATTAGCATTTGCATCGTTGGCGATCTTAAGCAGCCCCTCGACAGCCTGTCCATTAGCTAAGAAATCATCGATTATTAAGATATTTTCAGCGGCACTTAGGAAGCGATGATCAATCATAATATGATTCGTCGTTTGCTTTGTAAATGAATACACATCTGCAGTCCAAACATTCTCTGGCAATGTTAAAGATTTATTTTTTCGTGCGAATACAACTGGCACATGAAGTGCCAAACCTGCAAAAACTGCCGGAGCTATTCCAGATGATTCAACCGTTACGATCTTATCAATTTTCTCATCAGAAAATATTGTTGCAAATTCTTCACCCATGGCTTGCATAAGTTCTGGGTCAACTTGATGATTTAAAAAAGAGTCCACTTTTAACACATCTTTACCCAAAACACGACCATCTTTTTTAATTCTTTGCTCTAATATTTTCATCATTCATTTCCTTTTTCATTTACTGCCACTATTGACAACCACTACCTTTTTAATTTGAGACGTTTTTAGAAAAAAATGGCGACAAACTATCGTAATCAATACAAAATTTGAAATAATCACTATTTTCGAAAAAAACCAGAAATCATCATCAAAATGCTAACCAACGCCATTAATATAAGGGTAATAACAATCGTTACCCACCAACCACTTTGTGCATCAGCAAACGGCAACCACTTCACATTTTCACCATAAAACCCACTTACAATAGTTGGGACTGTCAAAACAATTGAGTAAACAGTTAATACCTTCATCGTCCAATTCAAATCACGATTACTGAGATTGCCCATCGCGTCACTAACTGAATTAATCACTTCTAGTGCCAAGTTAGCCATTCGCTTAGCTTGTTCAACTTCAACTCTTACATCATCAATATGTTCTAGTTCAAACTCTTTCAATAATGTTTTAAAATCTGTTCGAAAGCTATCTAGCATCACATGATTATTGGCCAGTGAATTTTGAATATAAATCATTTGTGTTTTTAAATATAATAACTCATTCATTTGGTGTGTCGTTTGTTTTTGTTGACCAAATTGTGCCTGAATGACACGCCGTTTTTTATTAATTTCTGTTATTTCGTCAACATACTTTATCATTAAAGAATATAATCCTGTCATGATAAAATCAAATGCACTAATTTCGTCCTCTTGCGCTCGTATTTGTTGATTTTGCGGATCTAATATAATCGGTTTGATGTAATCTGTAGGCTCATGCGTAAATGTATAGACATCATTATGAGCAAATAAAATACCAATTGGCCTCGTCTCTACATTGTTGTCTTGATGTACAATCACGTCAATAACCATCAAAGTTTCGTCCGCATGCCGATCATATTCCATGCGCACACTCTCATTATGATCAACAGCATATCCTATCATTTCATTGGTTAAGTGGTGCTCTTTGACTAAGCTTTCATGTTCTTCAACTGTCAAATTTGAAACGTGATACCATGTAAAGTTTTTTACGTTCTTAACTATCTCAATCATTTTCTGCCATCCCTATAAGTCAGATTTTGTGGCTTTGCAAACACTGATTTTCCAGCAGCTAAAAACCCTTCTCGTTCGTAAAAACGTTGCGCAGCAACATTAGCTGTAACCACTTTTAATTCTAACGCTTGCGTTGCTTGATTGCGTGCCCAATCAAGTAATTTTGCACCAATGCCACAACCATTCCAGCCTTCTTTAATAAATAGCAGATGTAAAAAACTGTCACGCTCTGATAAGGATGCAAATCCTACAATTTCTTGATTAATAATAGCGACCTCGACCACCTCACCATGAGAAACTCTAGCAAAATCCTCTAATTTAGGATGTTTAACCCAAGAAAAATTATGTTGTCGAGCACCTAAATAAATACGCGCAAGTGCCTCTGAATCGTCAGGTTGCATTGCGCGTAGTACTAGATTTTTCGTTGATTTAGTTTGCAAAAAATTTTTTTGACTGGTCATTAACATTCTCTTTTGATTGATTATCTGAGTTCCAGAATGGCACATAGATTTTACCAAGTACATGCTTCTTTTCAACGTAACCAAACATACGACTGTCATTTGAAACCGATCGGTGGTCGCCTAGTACAAAGTATGAATTCTTTGGTACAACTGTTTTGTTACGATCTTTCTTTTGCCAAAAATCTCGAGATGATAGCGTTTTTAACGTCCAATCACCCCAAGTGCCCCCTGATTGTTGCTCTAATCCAATGTAATCCTGATTAACTTTTTTACCATTAACATATAGATTCGCACCTTTATGTGATACTATATCACCGCCAACAGCAATTACGCGTTTCACGTAATCCTTGTGCCCAGATTTAATTTGTGGATCCTCATTGGTTGCGTCAAAAACTATGACATCCCCACGTTTCACAGTAGATATTTTGCTCTCAACAACTAATTCGCCATTGTCTAAATTGGGATTCATTGACGGTCCGTCAACTGTCACCAAAGTAAACAGAAATGTGCGGATAATCAAAGCAATGAAAAGACCAATGACAATGGGTATTACCCAGTTTTTTATAAAGTTCATATCCTATCTGCCCCTCTAACATTAAATAATATTATATCAGTTTTTAAAAAATATTTATACAAAAAAAGCTGGAAACAGTGTTATAACAACATTGTTTCCAGCTAATAATATCATTTTTTACCGCTTACGGCGTTTTGCTTTTCTGATTTTACGTTGTTTTTCTTTTTCAAGTTGCGCTGCTGCTTCACGTTCACGTCGTATTTTGAAAGGATTTTGCAAGAAAAATGTCTGTACAGTTTGGAAAGCATTTCCCACAACCCAGTACAGTGACAAAGCACTCGGAACGGCTAGAGCAGAGAAAAAGATGATCACAGGGAAAATGTATGGCATAGCCTTAGTCATACCATTTTGATCGGGGTTAGATTGCATTGAAAGCCATGATGATGCAAACGTGAACAATGCGGCCAACACCGGTAAAATAAAGTACGGATCATTACTTCCCAATTGTAGCCACAGAAACTTTCCCGATCTTAGAACAGGTGAATTCCAAATTGACTGATACAGTGCAATTAAAATAGGCATTTGCACAATTAAAGGTAACATTGAAGCAAATGGATTTACGCCAGCATCCTTATAAAGTGCTTGTTGCTCTGCCATCATTAACTGACGACTTTCAGTATCCTTACCTGGATACTTTGCTTGTAGTTCTTTTAAAGCCGGCTGAACCACTTGCATTTTCATCATTGATTGCACTTGGTATACCATTAGTGGCAAGATCAAGAAGCGAATAAAAATAGTAAACAGGATAATACCCATACCATAGTTATTGCCAAACCAACTTGAAGCACCCAAAATAGCTCTTGTAAACACCGCGACAATCGCACTCCAGAAACTATGTGATGTCACATGTCCATCATACGACAATCCGGACACAATGATTAAGACCAAAGCTACTCCTGCCATAATCAAAGGTAACGGTCCAATTCTCTTCAAAATATTCTCAAATCGCTTCATTCGTTCTCTTCTTTCAATATCTTAGCCAACTTTAACACATGAATCATTTGATTTTTCAAAAATTTTTGACTTCTATGTGCTGCAGCAGGGCGTGCAATGACTAATAAATCCAACTCTTGAGGTAATTCAGGTTTCAATTCTAACAAGCTTTGACGGATACGACGTTTAACCCAAACCCGCTCATGTGCTTTACCTACTTTTTTACTAACCGAAAGCCCAACACGAAAATGTTTTTGCTCTGGTTTATCCATTTGATAAACAATAAAATACTTATTAGCTACAGAACGGTGTTTATTAAAAACATGTTGAAATTCTTCTGGTTTTTTTATGCGGAATGTTTTTCTCATGAAATTACTCCCTATTTATGTACGTAGCCGTATCAACATGCCTAAATGGTTACTAAAATGTTCATCTTCACGATAAATAATATATTATTTATTTCTTCATGTACTAAATAAAAAAGCCACTGCATAGCAGCGACCTTGTTAGGCAGATAGAACCTTGCGGCCCTTTGCACGACGGCGAGCCAAAACTTTACGACCGTTGCTCGTGCTCATACGCTTACGGAATCCGTGTACGCGTTCACGATGACGCTTTTTTGGTTGGTATGTACGCTTCATGTGTGTTCACCTCCATTCACGATTTTTACCTGCAAAAACTTTGCAATTCGAGTTTAATCATATCATGAAATCAACCCCAGCACAAGCGTACTAGATTTTTTTTCAAATACTTAACTATTATACGCTCTTTGCTATGTTAATAGCAATATAATCCTCATCTCAGCATTGACAATCAAACTTTTGTTACAATAAATTTTAGAAATATACTTATATATTATTTTAAAATTTTTTAATCCTATTTGCTCAAATATTATCAAGATACTCTAAGGACTCTTCTTATGCGTAAATTAACACATCCTAACCACAATTGTATTTCAGAAACTGTTCTATTTAGTCAGCTTCCCCAAGATGAACTAAATATGATTAGCAAACAAATCAATTACATTGAATACGCGCCTGGGGAAACCATTTTTGATGTAGGGGATGATTCTGATCGACTACTATTAGTACATCAAGGCAAACTAAAGATCAGCCAAACCTCCAGCAATGGAAAAGAACAAACGCTTTATTTCTTAAATGAAGGTGACATTGATGGAGAAGAATCTTTAATTATAGGTTCACGCCACGCAGTAACGTGTGTCGCTGTGATAAAATCTCGCATTTGTGAAATTCGCAGAAGCGATTTTATGACCTTAACAAAACGACAACCAACCATTGGTCTATCATTAGCCATATCTATTGCTGAAAAGATGCAGAAATTACAGACACAACAAGCTAATCTTTTAACTGGATCTGTGGAAGATAGATTATTGAAGTTTTTAAAGGATACTGCCGAGGAAACAGATAGTTTAAGTTTTGAACTACCTATGTCAAAAAAAGAACTAGCAGCATATCTCGGCACTATTCCTGCTACCCTGAGTCGAAACTTTACAAAACTTGAAGAAAAAAGAATTATCAGTAATAGCTCCAAAGGTAAAATCGTGTTAAATATCACAAAAATAGATAATCCTTGACTTAGGTCAATTACTTATGTGATTGTTTGAGCTTATAATTGATGTACAGATTACAATTACTAATCGGAGGACATACATCATGAAAATAGGTATAATTGGTGCTACACATGCTGGCGTATATGCAGCCAAACAAATCAAATCGGAGCATCCCGAGGCAGAAGTAACTGTATTTGAAAAAAATACTACTGTTTCATTTTTGTCGTGCGGCATAGCTTTGTGGATTGGTGATCATGTTTCTGATCCTGAAAAAATGTTCTACGAAACTCCTGAATCAATGCGCAACCAAGGTATTACCATGTTGATGGCGCACCAAGTTAATCAGGCTGACCTAAAATCTAAAACATTAACAGTAACTAATTTAGATACAGAAGAGGTTACAACACAACAATTTGACAAAATAGTTATCACAACTGGTTCAAAGCCCGTTATTCCAAATATTCCTGGGATTGACAGTAATCGTGTGTATTTCTGTAAATCTTGGGATGACGCTACTCGTATCAAAAGCGTTGCCAAAGATCTCAAGCGTGTAGCTGTCATTGGCGCTGGTTACATTGGGGCTGAGTTAGCTGAACAACTTTCTGTTACTGGAAAACAAGTGACGTTAATTGATGGTGCTGACCGTGTGTTGGCAAAAAACTTTGGTCCGGCTTTCACCGAGCGTATTCAAAAAGAGTACGAAAAAAACAATGTTGATGTGGTTCTCAACCAGTTTGTATCTAAATTCGAAAACACGCCTAACGGTATCAAAATAACCACACCAAATGGCTCATACGAAGCTGATATTGCAATACTAGGCATTGGATTCTTACCAAACACCGATTTATTCAGTGGTCAACTTGAGACACTTCCAAATGGTGCGATAATTGTTAACGATTATATGCAAACTAGTGAAGACAACGTCTATGCCGCTGGAGATGCCAGTACTGTCTTTTTCAATCCAACCCAAGCCATTGATTACATCCCCTTGGCTACAAACGCTATCCGCCAAGGTATACTAGTCGGTAAAAACATTGTTGAACCAACAACTCGTTACCTCGGAACACAAGCTACTTCCGCAGTCGAACTATATGAACAGGCCATGGTTGCTACCGGATTGAATAGTGCGACTGCTAAAGAAAAAGGTCTTGATGTCATTGAAACAGTTATCGAAAGTGATTATCGTCCCGACTTTATGCTAAGTACAACTTCTGTTCTTAGTTCATTAACTTGGGAAAAAGATACTGGCCGAATTGTTGGCGGTTCGTTTATGTCTCAACATGATGTGTCGCAATCTGCCAATCTCGTTTCCATAGCCATTCAAAAACAAATGACAATTGATGAATTAGCAATGTCTGACTTTTTCTTCCAACCCAACTTTAGTCAACCAATTAACTACATTCCTGAGGTTGCTCTTGCCGCTGTCGCTGAGAAACAGGCTTTGACATTAGCTTATTGATGAATTTATTGAATTAATGTATACAAATAAAACACGACTTTCTATGACGAGTCGTGTTTTATTCTTGTATCGTGATTTTTATATTTAAATTATTAGTCTTTGTCACCTAAGATTGAAACCATAGAAACAGTAGAATTCCATCACTGTCAATCTTTGACCAAGGTTCTTTTTAATTTCAAAGGAGCCCTAGATTGTAAAGGAGCCCAAATAGCCATTCATCACGATGTAATTTTGTCATCAATATTCTGCCATCTTTTGACAAATTATGGTTGAGAGATAGTTTTCGAAGTTCATTAGTCATACTTGTTAATTCTCTGTATTCTGATACTTTTGGATTATTCAACTTTTTAGTTGTATCAGAGATTAATTTTTCTTCATCACGATTTAAATTGGGGTGTTTTTCTAAAAATTTCAATAAATATTTTTGTTTATCCGTTTTGAACATGGTTTTCCTTTTAATTTTTACGTTCGTTAATTGTTATCAAGTTTAAAAGTATGCATATTATTTAAACATATGTGGTAAGCGTCCGTCAATTTTTTGCTAAATTAACTAATATAAGCCATTTAACAAATAAAAATAGCCCAGTGAAAATGATTCGGGTCAATTTCACTGAACTATTTTTGTTTACTTTATACAGTCTATGCCACAAAAAGACTATTCAAATGAAGCCCACAATTTTACAATCGCTTGTACACCTTCATCCCCATGTTCTTGACTCAATCGCTCAAAGAGTTGCTCGGCAAGTTTGGTATTGGGCAAATCTATATCCATTTCCTTAGCAGCGTCTAACGCTATTCGTAAGTCTTTTAGTAAGTGCTTGACATAAAACCCAGGCGCATAATCACCTTGGAAAATACGTGGTATATAATTATCGACCGACCATGATCCTGCAGCGCCTTTACGCCAAACATTGTAGGCACTCTCTAAATCAAGGCCAGCTGCTTTTGCATAAACTAAGGATTCTGCCATTGTAATAACGGTTGCTGCAACACCAATATTGTTGCTCATCTTCATGTGTTGTCCCTTGCCCGCTGAACCAGCAAAAACAATTTGCTGTCCAATAACGCTTAATACAGGTTTAATCTCATCAAGAACTTGTTGTTCGCCACCAACCATAATCGCTAATGTCCCATTCTTAGCACCAATGTCACCACCTGAAACTGGCGCATCCAACACTTTGAATCCTAAATCAGCACCAGTTTGAGCCAATTGTTCAGCCAAACGTGGTGTTGAAGTTGTCATATCAACCAAAATTGAACCTTCTTTAGCACCAGCAAAAACACCATCTTCACTCGTCCACACTTCTTCAACATCTTTTGGATAACCAACCATCGTAAAAGTAATATCCGAGTACTGTGCAACTTTGGCCGGTGTATCTCGCCAGATAGCGCCATTGTTGAGCACTGTATTTGCTTTGCTATGGGTACGATTGAAAACGGATACCTCATAGCCCGCTTGCAATAAATTATTAATTATTCCTGTGCCCATTACGCCAGTACCAATAAATCCGATATTCATACTTCATCCTCCTTAATTTAAAAGCACCACACCATGTGCAATGCTTTTAAATAGCTATTTTGTAGTAATCAGTTGTTGAATAGTTTTTAAAACACCACTATGATTATTATCCGACAATGCAACATTAAATTGACCAATAATGTCAGCATCCGGCATTTTATATGGCAGCCCAACTGCGTTTAACATTTCCAAATCATTACCACCATCACCAAAAGCAACAGCATGAGACAAGTCAAGCGCATAACTTTCAGCTAACATTTTTAATCCTTCGGCCTTATTGACATAGGCAGGAACAATATCAATAGCCCCAGTACCTGTTTCCGTAATATGCACATCATCACCAAAGAATGCAAGGGCATCATCGTAAAACCTTTTTTCGTCAAAGTTTGTCCAACTCATAGTGACTTTGTAGATTGGTTCGTTAATTTCACGCACGTCACCGAAACTTTTAACGTACTTAAAGTATTTAAAATAACGCTTGTTACTTGCCATATCCAAATCCAAAGGCAAATAAGCGGTCTCATCTGTTGAAAAAACCAAGCCACGGTCTGGACGCATACTATAGTTATTCAAGAATTGTTGAATTTTACGCAAAGTTACCGGGGGGAGAACTTTCGAGAACAACACGGTGCCATCGCTTTTCACCACACGAGCCCCGTTATTGGTGACAAAATTCAAGGGCTCATTAAGAAAATCTTTAAATAAGATATTAATGCGTTCTTGATGAACACCTGTGGCTATCGTAAATTGAATATGCTTCTTATTTAATTCACGCAATACATTACGAAACAATGCTTGATCAAACTTCTTATCGTCCGTCAAAAACGTACCGTCTAAATCCGTTGCTATCAGCTGAATGGTCAATGTTGGAAAGTTCCTTTACCTGTCTACTAGTCTATATGCTATTCATTCTACCTTGATAAACTGGGTATAGCAAATCTGTCTTTTTGTTTCACGTGAAACAATCAAGATTATGCCAAAATCTGTTGTGCAATCCATGCCCCTTCGCGCAAAACAACCGTATTAACACCAGGGCGTGGAATAACTGTCCCGAACCATTTTTTGCCTTCAAGAGGGATACCATAAATATATAAGTTATGCATGCGCTCCCCTTTGGAATTAACAACCTCAAAGGTACGACGATCCGCATCAGCTGAACCCAATTTATAGGTTGATCCATCGTTACGTGTCCAAATAGCAGCTGCCAAAATGCCCTTCTCTCGCAGACTAGCAATCAATGGGTTTGTTGATAGGTCAATGTTTGTCATGCCAACACGCGCTTCAACTAATGCATTACCTTGCACTTCGTTTCCCCGAGCATCACGAGCAACAAAGTTACCTGATTCAGTGGTGACCTGTATGTTGGCAGCCATGACTTCCACAATTCCAGCTTTAATCAAGGCACGTAACTGCTCGACACGTTCCAAGGGTGGTCCAACAGATACCATAGCGTCTAACGGTCTGAATTTACTCAAAAATATTTCATATTCATCTGCAGAGAAATAATCATGCTCAACTACAAAACGAACCCGATCGCGTAAATCACGTAAAATATCGAAAGCACCTGCAAAAGGCGCTATTTTATTGCCTAAGCGAGCATCTTGAATGTCTTTTTCTAAGTAGTCTAATAACCACTCCGTATAATCAGCACTCTTAGGTAAATACTTTGCCGGTTGACGTATAGCCTCGATATCAAAAGGTGGCTCATCAATCAAACCAACTGATTCTGCTGTTGCATTTAAATCAGCACTCGTTAGTAACGCCTGCTTCAAATCCTGCGCCTGATCGTATGTCAAATTGCTAGTTGGACTGTCGATTCTATTCAGTAAGTGTTTATAGGTCAACTCCTTAACAAGCAACTTTTCAAAATCATCGTACTTGATTTGTCCATGTCCAGCTGCGCGCAAAGCTTCTAAGGCTGGTAGTGTGAAAAATATTGGCTCATAAACTTCACTTGTCTCTTTTTCATTGATACCACGCGCATGCAATGGCACGCCACTACGAGACCCGGCAATAATATGCGGTTCTCGTCCAGATGAATGATAGGTCAAATCACCATCTGTTTCGCGTTCAAAGTACCCCCCTTTTCCAATTGACAATCCTGCCATATAATCGAAAAAGCTTAGCCCGAGGCCACGAATGATGACTTTATCTTCTTGCGGAAATACGGAAAGATTGGCCTCAGATGGATGCGTAGGCGGTAAATACTTTAGACTATTTTCGTCTGCAAATGACTTAAACTTAGCTTCCTCAGCCGTTAAATCATTATTTGAATGTCCTAAGGCCATCACGACTTGATTGGCTAAAATTTGGGTCCCATCTGTCAAAACTACTTGGTAATTTGTACCAATTTGGGTAAGGTTTTCTACGCTTTGCTGCGTAAAGGTTAATGTTTGATTGCTACGGACTCTCTTTTTCAACCATTCAAAATACCAAGCCGCGTAAATGCCCATCATGCCTCTCGTAGCAAAATCACTAGGTGATGTTAAATGTTGTATTTCGGCTGTATAGGAATCATCAAACTCTGAATGCTTCTCCAAAAAAGTGCGCGCGTCTGACTTTAACCACTGAAACAAAGTTGGTCCATGTAGTGGTTTACCACCATGTTCAATTGAATCATCAGTAAATAACGTAATTTGATCAATCACTGTATTCATTAGAAACAATTTATTTTGTGGAATGGATGGGTCCCAGACTCGTCCACCAATGACGTGTGGATCAAATATTTTAACATCGAGTTGAACATCGTCATCCGCTAAATTAATCAGTCGCTCAGCTACCGCTAAACCACGCGGACCGGCACCAATGATTGCTACTTGCATTATTTATCTTCTCCAGAACGTCTAATTTATTAACGCTTTTATATTATTATTAGTTTCCCATTATTATAGTTGTTTATAAAAATATTTTCAAAATGATCAATAAATATCATAGGTACCTTAAAACACAAAAACGACAGCCATTAGGCTGACGTTATTAGTATATTCATTCATTTGCAACTAGTTATTTATCAATGTCATAAGAATCGGAACCACTACCAAACTAAGAATTGTTGATTCAGTTACCATGATTGCTGCATAATCAGCATCCGCACCATACAAACTAGCCACTACTGGCGCATTTGTCATAACTGGCATTGCTGACTGCAAGATAAATACTTGTTTCATTAGATGTGGCACATCAGCCTTCCATAGGAGGAAAAACATGACAATTGGGGCCAAAATAAAACGACCAAATAATATGCCTAAGCTATATTTATTGAACTCCATATTTCTCAAGCCTGCGCGCTGCACAGCAATACCAATAAAGAACATTGATAGTGGCACAGTTAAGTTACCTATGTATTGTAAATCAGAAACCACAAATGTTGGCAGTTTAACATCTGTCCAAACAAAGATGATCCCTAAGATAAAGCCAAGCAATGGTGGTGAAAAAACCTTTGATAGCGTTGCCCTGATATCAAATTTCCACGCGCCTTCTCCATCACGCTGAATGAGATAAGTGCCTAATGTCCAAAAAAAAGTCGTGTTCACCATATAATAAACTAACACATACGGTAGACTTTTAACACCAAACAAAGCCATATTTATTGGTAAGCCGACAAATACAGTATTTGAATTGAAAAACATTGATTGAAAAAGGCCACGGCGATTTTTTCGAATACCTAAAGCTCGTGCAAATCCAACCGAAATTGCAAATAAAACTAGCATCGAGACAATTGGAAATTTAATTTCAGGTAATAAACGTATCAGTTCGCCTTTAGTGAAATCATGCGTTATCGTATTCACCATGTACATCGGCAACGCAACCTGCGTCACAATACGTGCAATAATCTGGCCACTTTTATCCGTGAACCACTTTGCACTTGCCAATCCATAACCAATGGCAACCATTACTAGGATCACCAAGACGCCCTGTATACTTTGTAAAAATACGCTCAAAACACTGCCCCATTTATGTGAGAAATTTTAAAATTATTCACATAACATCATATCATTTACTAGTTTTGTTTGCACCATCTATATAAAAATATGCATAAAATCGATGATGAGCATACTAACATGTTAAATTATTTTTTTTCAGGAAAAAAGTCGATTTCTCGCCCATTTAAGTCTTGTACTTCACGATAATTATTTGGATAATCAGCATGTAAAAATGCTTTATCTTGCTTTGATATTTGTATTGCTGACGTCAAAATGAGCCAGTTAATATTTTGCCCTAATGGCGGTGTTGTCAGCGATCCTGTGTATCGATAATAACTACGATTGTCAGGAATTAACTTCATTAATCCATCTGCATTAACATGTTCGTCATAAATGTTTCGTACTTCGATACCGTTATCAGTATCTGCTGTTTCTCCAAAGACTGCTAACACTAACGTTTGATTGTCACGTTGGAAAACAAAGTGAATCTCAGCATCATACCTCTTACCGTCTACAAGATGTTCTGCCCCATCGTGAAAATGAAATCTTTCTAATGCCCATACCGTCCCATCAACACGCAAATTACCTTGAACTAAAAACTGTTCTCCTATAATTCGATCGTCAGACTGGACTCGATCCTCAAAATGAATAATCAACTGACTGTTTTCTTGTTGTTGAATGCTTGTCAACGGAATATCAATTGGTGATTGATAAATCGTGTCATCGGCCTTTCGCCAATCCTCTTGTTCTCTATAATCTAAGTGTTTCATCCGGGTACCTCTTAAATTTCTTACTATCGTATTTATATATAGTAAAGCAACAACAAAGAAAGTTCCCACAATATGCTCACAATGCACCATCAATTTTTGCTCCCCAGCATCAATTGGTTCATTTATTCTAACACGTTTTATTTTGTGAAAATAATTATTAATGCATTTTGGTTGACCATCCTAACAAAAACGGCTCAAAAGCTATGATAATTAAGGTTTTTTCAAAAATATTTATCAACTTTTTAGAGGAAAAACAGAAAATAAAATAGCTCCTTAATAAATTCTTTAACATTCACAATGTTATAAAAACTTATCCTCTACCTGTTTACTCACGGTGTTTTTTAGCTTTTTACTAACATGCTCTTTCACAAGTTATCCACATATCCACAAGTTGTGAACTCACCCCTGTGGATAATGTTTATAAACAGCCTCAATTATTGTCCTTTCGCCCTTTTGCTTGTGTATAACAATGTTCATTTGTGGATAACCCACACATTTGTTCGTCTTAATATCAACAACCCCTCTTTTTCATTGTCCACAACTGTTGATATTCTCTAAAGTTGTCGTTTGCCTGTGGAAAACTATTTTTCTTATTGTTATAATTATCTT